>CBFGXV010000121.1:0-7116 GCA_965652755.1 uncultured Chryseosolibacter sp.
GGTGATTTCAAAATCACGCCTTCTATTTTTGTGCCGCCGAGATCAATACCCCATAAACTAGTCTTGGAAATTTTCTGCACGATGGATAAAGCATTAGATTCAGAAATTCAATGTAGTACAAAGAGCAATATTTTCCCAATCGGGAGAAACCTCAACGGCGGGAACAACATCTCGTCTGTTGAATTGACGGAAGGCTCTGAAGAAAAAATCGTGTTTGGGCGTACTACTTGGCCGCCCCAGTCTCTTTTACTACATCCGCAGTTAACGCTTTGCTTTTTTGCCTGAGGTCGGGCGGATACACAGAATTACTCGAGGTATGTGTGTCGTGAACGGGCTGTGGTCTTAAATAATTCCTCAGTCGTTTACACTCCTTAAAGAAACGATTGACGAACGACTGCATCAGCGTACCATCCCTATAGAGCGAACGCGGAGAGGTCCAGACGATCGCTCCGCGAACGCGAACGATCTTACCCCGTTGGGCCAACTCGAAGGCCATCCTGCCATCTTCACCTCGTATCATTCGATCGATGAATCCAATTTTCAAACTTAATTCTCTAACGTAACCCATGGACGCGCCGCCGCAATTGAACCAAGGTCTCTTGATATCACGCATACCCACCACCAGGTTCTTGAATGACTCATATGCGAAATAACCGAACCGCGATTTGCCAGCCGGAGCCAGGAATGAATAGCCTCCGTACACGCAGGTGACACCCGGCTTCAATAGGGCCGTCGTCATCTTTTGAATCCAGTTGGGCGGATAGATACAATCGGCATCCGCAGATAATATGTATTTGCCGCGTGCTTTCTCCTGCGCCATCTGGCGCGCCGGACCCCAGCCCGGCTTCGGTTGGAAAAATGACCTGACCTTTAGCTTGTCCAGCACTTCTTGCGTCCCATCTGTGGAATTATTGTTCACAATAATGATCTCTACCGGATACGTAGTCTTGCTTCGGGATAAAGAGTGGACAGTCCGAAGAATACTTGTTTCTTCGTTGAATGCCGGAATACATACAGAAACCAGAGGATCCTCGCTCTGCAGGGCAGTTAATCCTTCGTTAATCTCCTCAAACAATGAGGAGGGAATCTCATTTACCTTTTTCTCCTGGAGCAACCTGACGTCAATCCATGAAGGGTTCTTATAGAAATACAGCATAGTCAGTTAACTCCAGACCAACCATAAAAACTCGTTCCTGCGCGGAAAATCTGGTCGCCATGAGCCACAAACGCGATAAATCCGAAAACGGGGGAATAAAATCGCCACTACACCCGCCGGCAACGCTTAAGTGATCCAACCGGGCGTAAGAGATTATACCATCCGGCCCTAAAACGACTGTTACGTGGGTTGCATCACGCAAGGGACGCAGAAAAGTCGCAAAGAGAAAGTACAATAGGGAGCATTACGCAAGGCGCAAAGCTCGCAAAAAGAATATTAAAAGGCCGCAATTTCGCGCAGTGCAGTGTATTCGGTGGACTTTTCGGTGTTACATGGCTCATCTGTTTAAAGCTCGCAAAGACGACTTCGCATTCGGTCAGGAGGCATCCAGAACTATGGTTAGTATTGGTTCGCCACAGGAAATGCAGATGCATTGATCCGTCAGTCGACCAAATCGGAACCTCTGGCATTTTTTTTATATAGAAAATACGCCTCATCAACTTCTCAATGTGAAACCTCTACTTACCGCACTTAGGCTATATCCGGAATCGACACTCAGGGTGAGGGCGAAATGGATACTGACCTTATTTCTAATTCCGCCAATCCTGTATGTAATCCTGAGGTCTTTCGAAACAGAACTCACTCATTTTATCATGCCCTATTTCCCGGAGGAAGTGGATAAGTCAGTCGCCTTCTATCGGGACCTTGTTCGCCTTTGTCTTAATGAAATGCTTTGGTGGAGTTTGTTTCTACTTCTCTCCTTAATTCTGTTTCTGTACGTCCCGGTCGCAAATATTTTGGTTCGGATCAACGATCGGTTCAAAGAACGGTCTGCGGCATACGCCATGTTCATCATATGCTTGTCTTTCATCGGTATTGTCGCGGTTGCATATTATACGCTGAAAACGTTTCCGAACTCCGGCGATGAATACGTCTATGTGTACCAGGCTGAAACATTAAGTCAGGGTAAACTATGGAATGACGCCCATCCGCTCGATGATTTTTTTCTTTACAGTCACATCGCCCAGAAGGATGGCATCAGTGTGGGGCGGTTTCCACCGGGGTGGCCGCTTGTTCTATCGGTAGCGTTTCTCCTTGGCTTTCCCGCCGTCTTCGTCAACCCAGTCCTTGCGGCCCTGTCATTATTTCTGTTCTTTCGCTTCGCAAGGAAATACTACGGCCCTCAGATTGCCAATTGGGCGCTTATGTCGCTTGCCTTCACGGGTTTCTTTATTTTTAATTCCGCATCGTTTTTTTCTCACACCGTATGTCTGTTGTTTGTCCTGGGATTCATCTATTGTCTGTATCTTCATCTTGACAGCAGGTCTGTTGCCTTCGCACTACTCGCAGGAGCTTTCCTCGGATTCACCGTAATCACCAGATACTTGAATGCGGTGCTTATTTTTCTTCCCGTGCTTGTGTTCCTATTCTACCGGTATAAATGGAAATCCATCTACACGTTATTTTTCATCGGCCTGGGAACAATCCCTTTCGTTACATTTCTTTTCTGGTACAACTATAAGATCACCGGTGATGGCTTTTTGCCCGTCACTGTCTGGGCCGATGCACGTGAGGGTCTGGGGTTTGGCGTAAGAGGCCATACCCCCGCGTTAGGTATCGAACATCTTATTCGCCGGGTGCTTCTCTTTTTTTACTGGTGCTCGCCGGCATTGCTTCTGCTGTATTTCATTTTCCTGTTCAAGAAGGTTCGCAGCAGCGCCGAGCGTTTTCTACATCCGGAAGATTACCTCGTACTCATGATGATATTTGGCTACTTTCTATATTATCATATCGGCGGAAACCAGTACGGCCCGAGATTCTGGTTTGAGGGTTTACCGTTCCTCATTTTGTTTGTGGTGAAAAAGGTTTTTGATTCAAGATCAAAATTGGCAATGGCCGTGTTCATTGCTGGACTCGTCTACGGAATTGTAAAAATCCCGTACATCACGCAAAGAGAGCACCAGGTGGTGCATGAACGAACCGATCTGTATAGCCTGGTGGAAAAGGAAAAGCTCAGCAACGCGGTTGTTCTTATTTCGAGCCATACCGGTGTCATACGCCCCATGGGGATTCTCGACCTGCCGCGCAATGGAACGGATTACGACGAAAATGTGATCTATGCGATTGATCTTGGAACAGAGAATAAAAAAATATTGGAGTTCTATCCCGACCGGGCATTCTATAAATATACAAAAGACCTGGAAAGCGTTGAAGGCCGACTGGTGAGAGTAAAGTAACACCAAAGGTTCAACGCAGCATTCCGATGACTTTAAACATTTTATTTTAGAAAAGATTATCGTCTTCCATAAATGAGTGACACTTCTCAACGACAGGCCCGGATCTTGATCCTGGCATTCCTGATATTAAATACATGGTTGTTGCTAAGCATGGATCTGTTTCCATTCGTTGACTTGCCGAACCATCTTGCTGAAGCATCGATCTTCAAGTATCATGAGCCCGGGAACCTGATCGGCCAGTATTACACGCCGACACCCTGGTATTTCCCCAATACGTTTCACACTGTCTTTTGCAGCCTGTTCCCTTCCGTAGAATGGGGTAATAAAATCTTTCACATCCTGTGCATCGTTACACTGCAATTATCGGTGTTCCTCGTCATCAAAGAGCTCCATGGCAACCCCTGGTATGGTTTGCTTGCGATACTGTTTACGTATAACTATAACGTTAGCTTTGGCTTTGTCGGATTCGCAGTATCGATACCCGTTCTCATTTTCCTGTTCTATGCGATATTACTTTACATCAGGACCGGCAGGGTTTATCTGACCGTCGTTATCGCTTTGCTGCTGTTGCTTCTTTTTTTCATGCACGCCCAAAATGCGTTAATGGGTCTGGTGATGTACGGCTGTATGCTGATTTATCATTTCAGACGATCTGTCAAACAACTCCTGATTCATGCAGTGACGGTCCCCTTACCACTTGTGATCATCATGTTCACGTGGTGGTACACACGTGACGAACAGGAACCGGGAGAAAGCACCTTCGATTATCTGATCGATTATTATTCGTCAACCTATTTTGCGGAGTTTTCGATGCGCGCCCGCATCATCGTATTTGATAACTTCCAGCTGCGCGAGGGCCTCCCCGGCCTGGTTATAGCATCATTCTTTTTTTTGTGCGTCCTTGTTCCGCTGCTGGCTGCCCGGCCCTGGAAGAGAAAAATATCGCTAGCATCCTTCGGGCCGAATCTCATTTATGCAGGAATCTTTTTCCTCATAACGTTTGCCTGTTATCTTTTTGTACCGGATAAGCTACCAGGCCAGACGCCGCTTTTTCAACGATTCTGCACGATCGTTATTCTTTCTTTTATAATTATGTGCAGCATTTTAATAAGAGAATATCATCGTCCGTGGTTGAAGTATTTTGTCGTGTTCACCGTGGGGATATACGCCGTTCTGTGGTCGGAATATATCATTTCATTTAACCGGGAGAACCGGGAATTCAATCCGGCTTTTTTTGAAGGCGTGGGGCCGGAGCAAACGCTCGCCGGGTTGATCTACGAAAGTCGTTATCGGGGGCGCAAGGTTTATATTCATTTCCCCAACTATTACATTGTCTGGAGAGGCGGAATTGCTGCCTCTAAGATCATCGACTACAGGTTCGGCGTGGTTCGGCGTACCTCAAGTGAAGATTCATTGCCCTACTACCATGAGCTAATCGGTGATGATTATGGCTATCAACCCCAATATAGGGATCTGGATTATCTCCTGGTAAGGGGAGCGGCGCCGCAAAGCCCGGACAGTAACCTGAATTCCTTCGTATTAGAGAAGCGGTCGGGCCCGTGGGCGTTGTACAAAAACACCAGGAGGTGATTCGACGACACTGGCGGCTGCCGGCATAGATTTTTAACGTATAGGGCTGCCTCCTTCTAAACGGAGACAGTTTGTATGGGCCAAGCGTTGAATAACCTCGAAGAGCAAAAAATAGCAAATTTAGAAGCAAAAGTCGGGGGCGTAGAGGCGCCGGCAGCGACTGTAAACGGCAATGCAATTATAGTTGATGCAGCCGCGCCAAAAAGTTCAGCCGGCGTCCGGGACTATTTTTTAATGACCCGTCCGGAATATTGGCTCAAAAACATCTTCATCTTTCCCGGATTGTTCTTTGCTCTTGCGGTGTATCGCGTGCCATTCAGCGGAACGCTGATCTTTAATATCCTTACAGGGCTTATCAGCGCAATCCTGATAGTGTCCGCCAATTATGTCATCAATGAGTATCTGGATGCTGCCTTTGATAAATATCATCCGTTGAAAAGCATCCGGACAGCGGTTGTGAGGAAGGTTAATCCGTACATCGTATTTGCTCTATATGTGTTACTTGCAGCCTCCGGTCTCCTGTTGGGTTATTTGATCTCCTTTAAGTTCTTTGCAGCCGCCGGCTTCCTTCTTATAATGGGGGTGATATATAACGTCAGGCCGTTTCGCAGCAAAGAACGCGTCTACGTTGATGTCTTGTCCGAATCTGTAAACAATCCCATCCGGTTCTGTCTCGGATGGTTTATGGTGCCTCTTGCAACGGGGCATTACCTGGACAGCCGTTGGGATCTTGAATTCTTTGATGCATTGCCTCCCCTGAGTATCATTGTGGCATACTGGATGGGTGGAGCATTCCTGATGGCGACGAAAAGATTCGCCGAATACAGATTAATTGGCAATCCTGAGGTGGCCGGACAGTATCGAAGGTCATTCAAATATTACACGGAGAATTCGTTGCTGATCTCGATGTTTTTCTACGCAATAACCTGCGCTTTCTTTCTTGGGATTTTTCTCATCAAGAACAGGATCGAGATGCTCGTCAGCTTTCCGTTCTTTGCATTGCTCTTCGCTTGGTATTTGAAGATCGGTTTGCTTAAAAATTCGCCCGTTCAAGGCAAAGAAAAGTTCTGGAGTGTAAGACCGTTTATGCTTTACCTCCTCATATTCTCCATCCTTGTATGCGTTCTCATGTTCGTCGATATCCCATGGCTGAGATGGTTTCTCATTCAAACCCGGAACTGACGACCCAATAATATCCAGTACACCCGTGCAGGCAATATTATGGCTGGTACGATTTTAGAAGCGCCTGTTAACAAAGAACGATGACCCGGGAATTGACTACCGCCGTGAACAGCCCTTCAGAGCGGCATGCCATTGCTATGGAAAGCGGTGAACACTCCCCTGTCGCAGTCAGACAGTTTAAGATCTTTTGTGTGCTATGGGCCGTCGCCACCCTTTTTCACATGGCGCATTCCAGTGTATTTGATGTACAGCTGAATCTCGCATTGCTCACGTTGGCTTCATTTTACGCGATCTTCCGTCCCTCGCTTACAAGCTTTATCGTGTTGATCACATTGCAGATCTTCGACGCCGCATTCCGGATGCCATTCACAACGAACCATTGGATCTTTACGGCATTCGTTAATGTGACCATGCTGCACGTGTTGCTTTTCCTCATTCTCCGAACACGAACCCTCACCGTTAAGCCCGATATCTTCTACAAGACCATTGCGCCTGTTATCCGTATTGAAGTGATCATCCTGTACTTTTTTACGGTCTTCCACAAGCTCAATGCTGGCTTCTTCACCCCAGACACAAGTTGCGCCACATACTTACTTCAGGCACAACAAATCGATCATATCATTCCCCTTAGCAGAAACATCTACGAGATCAATGCCTATTTCACGCTCATCGTTGAAATATGTATCCCGTTATTGCTTTGCTTCCGCCGGACCGTAAACCTTGGAGTAATCGTTGGATTATTCTTTCACTGCGTACTTTCCTACAGCACCTATAACGCATTCTACGATTTTTCCTCGGCGATGTTTGCCACATATTTTCTGTTCATTAGCCCCGCCTTTACCCAAAAATTATCTACACTTTACCACAACCTGAGGCGCGGCTGCACCAGATTATTCAACAGGTTCTCACTCAAAAAACTTTTGATCGTCTGTATTATCGCGCTGCTTTTCC
>CBFGXV010000122.1:0-7107 GCA_965652755.1 uncultured Chryseosolibacter sp.
CGGCGAAAAGTTTTACGCAAGTTCAAGAGAATAAATTTTAACCCCCGGATCGCGCTAAGAAAGCAAGGCACATTGCCTCCGATATCCTGTGGCTCACTGACCTGCAGGAATATAAACCAATGAATTAAAAAATCATTAAATTGCGAAGTTCCGAGCAGGGGACACTAGATATTTCGTGCCTTCACGCTTATTCCACCTTTTTGATTTGAGTTGATGAGATACTTTTTCACTGTGAGGAACAGCTTCCTCTTTTTGGCGATAGCAATATTGTTCAATTCCTGTACTTCCAAACGGGAGGAGACAAAACTCCTTCTATTTACAGATGGCAACACTCCGCAGATGGAAGAACGCATCATGACATCGGCCGGAGGCTCGGGTTGGACCGTTGAAAAGGCGACAGATCCTGATTCATTGACAGAAGCATATATACAGCAGTTCAGCGCCGTTGTTACAACGTTCTCAGCTATCGGTCATCTGGACCACAGGGCAGTCACAAACCTGAAACGTTATCTCGAAGCTGGCGGCGGCGGCATTGTAGCAATAAAAGACACTACACATTCACAACATGAATGGCCCTGGCTTTCATCGTGGAATGAAATGCAACCGGGACGCAACCTGCAACTGGATGAAGGTCATGTGGCGATCTTGCCACCTGGCTTCACTACGGAAGAATTCACGTCAGCGCTTACTTACTCCGTTGATAACAACAGTCCGCCCGATTATGCCAAGGCAAAAACGTTACCTGTTCCGGACTCGAGCCGGTATACTTACCGCGTACTGGCTCAGGGGATGGACGAGCCGATGCAGATGGCCATACTTCCAGACAAGGACGTTTTGATCGTCGAGCGGAAAGGCGCAGTAAAACTGTTCAACGACAGTTCAAAACAGATCAAGACAATCGCACAGTTCAATGTCTTCAGCGGAATCGAAGATGGATTGCTGGGTGTCGCACTCGACCCGGGCTTTTCTAAAAACCGATGGGTGTACTTTTATTATGCAGTGGCAGGCGACAAAAATATCAACCGTCTTTCCCGGATGGAGTTGCATGGTGAAGAACTGATCACGGCTTCCGAAAAATCATTGCTGGAGATCCCGACCCAGCGGATCTATTGTTGCCATTCCGCCGGTTATATCGGCTTCGGTCCCGATGGATTGTTGTATCTCTCCACTGGTGACAACACGAATGCTGAAGAAACAGAAGGATATGTTCCCATCGATGAAAGACCAGGCAGGGAGCTCTCCGATGATCAGGCCACGGCAGCCAACAGCAATGACCTTCGCGGAAAAATACTTCGGATCAAACCTGAACCGGATGGGACGTATTCAATTCCCGACGGAAATCTTTTTCCCAAAGATGGTTCGAAGGGTCGTCCTGAAATTTACGTGATGGGATGTCGGAATCCCTACCGTTTCTCAATCGATCAAAAAACGAAATTCTTATACTTCGGTGACGTAGGGCCGGATACAAAAGTGCAGGCGAGTGAAGGTACTTTAAGCTTTGATGAGATCAACCAGGCGAAAGGACCCGGCTTCTTTGGCTGGCCATACTTTCTGGGTCGAAACGAAGCTTTTCCGCATTACGACTTTGCGACAAAAAAGGAAGGTCCCAAATTCAACGCGGCACGTCCGCTGAACCAGTCGCCTAACAATACCGGTGTGAAGGAGCTTCCACCTGCACAACCGGCGATGATCTGGTATGGTGATGGGAGTTCAACTAAATTTCCATTGATCGGCCGCGGAGGAGAGAGCGCCATGGCGGGTCCCGTTTATTACACGGATCTGTTCCCATCGTCTCAATATAAATTATCACCATATTATGATGGTAAGCTTATCATTTACGATTGGGTGCGGCGGTGGTTCATGGCTGTGACGCTCGACGAAAACGGAAATTATGTGCGCATGGAGCCTTTCCTGGACCACCTGAAATTCGTGGCGCCCACCGATATGCAGTTCGCCGCGGACGGTGCGATATACATTCTCGAGTACGGCACCAACTGGTTTGCGAAAAATTCCGATGCCCGGCTGATACGAATCGAGTACTCGGAAGGCAACAGGAAACCGGTGGCCAATATCAATGTCAGTAACCTGTATGGTGCCGCGCCCTTCGAAGTAAAGTTCTCGGCAAGGGAGTCAAAAGATTATGATGAGAATGACGTGCTGAGGTATTCATGGAAGGTGGAAGGAAAGGAAATTGAAGGAGAGGAACTCGTCCACACATTTCTCACTCCGGGGACGCATGAAGTAATGCTCACCGTGAAGGATAATCACGGGGAGGAGAGCATGTCAACTGTGAAGATCAAAGCCGGAAATGCCCCACCGGTAATTGATATCAAGACGACAGCGAACACGACTTTCTATTGGGATAATATTCCATTTCCCTATGAAGTTGAAATCAAGGATGAGGAAGACAAGAATATCGACATGGATCGCGTCAATGTCTCGCTTGACTTCCTGCCTCAGGGGAAAGATCTCGCCGTCATACTTACCAACCCGCGTGCATCCGGTAATGTGAAATTCGCTAAAGGACAGAACCTCCTCAACGGCCTGGATTGTAAAGCATGTCATTCGCTTGATCAGGAATCGGTTGGGCCGGCGTATAAAAAAATTGCTGAGCGATACGCGGGGAAGTCCGGTGCAAGGGAGCAACTTGTTAGGAAGATCATCGAAGGAGGAAGTGGAAATTGGGGTCAGCGTCCGATGTCTGCACATCCGGATCTTTCGGTTAACGATGCCAGTGAGATAGTCGGATACATCCTTTCGCTCAGTGGTTCGGACGCATCGCTTCCATTAGCGACTACAGTGAGACTGAACGAACATGCCGGGAAGGGCAACGAAGGATCTTACCTGTTGCTGGCCAGTTACACCGATAAGGGCGCAAATGGTATTGAGCCACTTTACGCACAAAACCATATCTCACTCCGCAATCCGCTGATACAGGTTGAGGACTTCGATGAAGGAACTGTGAGGCTGGGAACGGTTACAACAGAGTTCCTGACTTTTGCAACCAGTATCAAGCACGGCAGCTTCGTCAAGTTCAACAACCTTGACTTAACGCATGTGAGACAAATAAAGTACCGTATCCTTGCGCAGGGAGCAGGCGGAAACATTGAAGTAAGGCTTGATGGCCGCGAAGGGAAACTGATCAGCACGCTGGCTGTTCCTGCAGGCAAAGCGCTGGATGTGAAAACGGGATGGAAAGAAGTGCGCGCGGGATTGACTGAGAGCGTATCTGGCAAGCATGATGTTTATTTTGTGTTTACGAATGAGGGGGCGGAGAAGAGGGATTTGTTTAGTGTGGATTGGATCTATTTCGGGCAGTGATGTGTTGATGTGTTGAAGTGTTGGTGTGTTGAAGTGCTGCGCCCGCCGAAGCTTGCGTGGGCATAGCGCAGAGGTTTGAAGGAGAGGGCTGATTCACCTGAGGTGGGCAAGTTTAACTATCAGGCAAACCAAGGCCTTAAGGGCCGGAAGATAATAGCCCAGGGCGAAAGACGCGTAAGCGTGTCAGTTACCACGACATTAACACATTCCAACATTAACACACTAACACATTATCTATTTTACTGTGTCATGCCTCACTTTTGTTTCGCTGAAAACTTCTGCGGTCTCGGTCAACTCTTCAGCGGGTTTTACTTCTACGCCGGTACTCTCGCCGGTAGTTTCTCCGGTAAGTGTGTTCTTTTCTTCTTCCTCGTTCTTTAAAGGGCTTTCGATGGTTGACATAAGGGTTAGGATTTAATTTATCTTTAATAAATAAACTCGAAATTAACGGGAGGCCTATGCGTAAAGCAAGCAGGTCCCGATTGTTTTGTGAAAGTCAGTTAGACAATAAAGGTCAAGACAGGAAATGCAACATTCCATAGCTGCCGCTCCGCCTTAACGCAGGAGCGAAATGCAAGCTGAACGAACTTAACAAAAAATTACTGATTGTCATACCATCCCTCTCACTTTTGGTAACGGGTTGGGGTTTTTATTTCTGTCATTGCCGGTTCGTTGCATCATTGCGCCAATAGAAATCAAGGCGACTAAATTTATCCTGCAAACTATTGCGGTCAGGTCCTTGATGGATAGCGCTGGGAATGGGAAGTTGCGATTGTTGAGGACATTTCAGATGATGTTTTTTTGTTCCCCAGTTGTCATCGCTTTCATTTAAACTAATAACCGGGTGCAGTACACGAGACCACGAGGGAGGAGAATACTGATTTGACTGTTTCGCATTCACTCCGGATCTGAAGTTCATAAGGCGGGCAATTATCTTCGTGTAAAGAGGAGGCGTTGATCCGACAAGGCTAATATGAAGCTTCAGCGTGAAGCAGATTTTCGGTGACGTTGTCGGAAGCTTATGCTTAACGAGTGTCGGACGTTCGATTGATATGTTGTCACGCAAGGCGCAGCACTTACACTGAAGGCGCCGGTAGCCATGTATCAGGGAACTTGGGAGAAATATCAAGGAGAGGGGAATGGACAAACATACACGGACGAGGCTATCGACGCTGCCGAACAGATCATCGCGTCGGGAGAATATGCGCTGTTCAATAAATTGGGAGATGAGAGCTACAAATATCTTTTCATCCAGGCAGGCGACGACAGCAAGGAAGTGATCCTGGCAAGAAGATACTATCTCAACATAGCCACCCATAACTGGACCCGCGAGCTTTGGTTTAATTTTATGATCCCACCAAGAACCTCGCTGATCTTTACATGGCCACGGATGGCCGGCCTATCGGGCAATCGCATCTATTTAGGGATACGATCAACTGGGGAGCGCGTTCAAAAACAGAGATCCCCGTATGAGCATGACATTCATTGTGCCAGGGAGCGAGTTCTTCGCTGATGGCGGAGCAATGGCGCCCCTATCCGGGTTTCCTTGGTACCAATGCAACCCGAACCGGTTACATGATCAGAAAGTTTTTGGGTGGGACCATTGAAGCGACGCAATCCCAGGGATACTTTGATTTCAAGGAGTTCCGTTATGCGGAGGTGCTGTTGATACTGGCTGAGGCACTTTATGAACGCAATGGACAGATCTCCGACGCAGACCTGGGCCGCACGATCAGTTTACGTGCAGACGCGATGGCGCTTTCGGTTTTCAGATTTTGGGATCTTTCGCAGCAGCCAACCGGCTGGCACGATTATTTACCAAATAAAGGCTTGGGATTGATTATAAGTCACTGCGACCTACCAAATCTTTCCTTCGTTATTCTTCACTTCTTTCTGTCTCATCAAACCTGGTTGCAGCAAATGACATTATTTGGCCCCCTCATAAACATTGATGATGATGAAGACGATCATGAAATAATAATCGCCGTTTGCGAGAAGTTAGGTATCAGGAAATACCTGAAATGTTTTCGTGATGGCGAGGAGGCCCTTGAATACCTGCGTGTTTCCCATGAATATCCGTCTGTCATTTTGTGTGATGTCAACATGCCTAAAATCACGGGCTTCGAATTGAGGAAAACGATCAATGCGAACAACACACTCAGGGAGCGCAGTGTGCCGTTTATCTTTTATTCAACTGCAGCTGAATACCTCCAGGTTCAGGAGGCTTATCGAATGACAGTCCAGGGATTTTTCTTGAAAGGAACAAGCTTCGAGGAAGCGGAAAGGACCCTGAAAGTCATCCTTGACTACTGGATTCTTTGTAAACACCCGAATTCATTTGTGAAGAATGGAAGCGTTGCGAAATAGAAAATTAATAGATACTGTCATGCAGAAACAAGGACCAATCATTGTAATCGAAGATGATAGTGATGATCAGGAGATTCTTGAGGAGATTTTTAAAAAGTTAGGCTATCCAAATGAAGTCATGTTTTTTTCAGATGGTTACGAGGCACTTGATTATATCACGCAAACTAATGTGCAGCCTTTCCTGATCCTTTCAGATATAAATATGCCGAAATTGGATGGGTTCGAGCTCAGGAGGAAAATTCACAACAACGAAGAGTTACGAATTCGATGCATACCATATCTTTTCTTTACTAGCGGCGCTGATCGTAAGGCTGTAACTGATGCTTATTCCATGTCAGCGCAAGGCTTTTTTATTAAACCCAGCAGAATGGTGGACCTTGAAAATACAATCCGAAAAATCATAGACTATTGGCAGGAGTGTTACGCGCCAAATCAATATAATTAAATAGAAGCGCAGAGCCACAGTTTCTCGGAACAAACCTGGATTGTCAGGTATTTAAATAGAAGAAGATCTACAGGATGCCAGCAGTGCCCCTTTAGAAGCCTCATCCGCCAGCCTTCGCCCGCGCGAATATTTTTTTTCCACCGGCAAAGATCGCGACGACGATCAATCCACCAATCACGCCCGCCAGAAATTCTTTTATCAATAACGGCACCTGTGGAAGAACATGGTGTAAATACTCAATGTTGTGAATGAAGATCCCACCGGCAACCAGGATCAATGCGATGGTACCAATGACGCTGATGATCCTGATAAGAACAGGCAGCGCTTTAACCAATAAATGACCGAACTTTGATACAAGTCCTTTGTCGCCTGAATGTTTTATCAGCTTAAACCCGATATCATCCATCCTGACGATGAGCGCGACTAATCCGTAAACGCCAACCGTCGCGAGTATCGCCACGGCCGAAACGATGATGATCTGCATGGTCAAAGTGTTTTCCAGGACAGTTCCCAGCGCGATAATTACAATTTCGACCGAAAGGATGAAATCGGTGGTGACCGCGGATTTGATTTTCGCAGCTTCGGAAACACTGTCAGGCTTCTTACTTTCTTCAATCACTTCATCCCCTGTCTTCTTGCGGTGAAAAAAGAAGTCAACAATTTTTTCAACGCCTTCGTAAGCCAGATACAGTCCTCCCAGAACGAGGATTACTTTTATGGCTGCGGGAAAAGTTGCACTCAGTATGAGCGCCACCGGAACAATGATGAGCTTGTTGATGAAGGAACCCTTCGTGATAGCCCATAGAACTGGTAGCTCGCGCGATGCGAGGAACCCTGTAGCTTTTTCCGCGTTGACGGCCAGATCATCGCCCAATATCCCGGCCGTTTTCCGCGTTGCTATCTTCGTTGCGCTCGCAACATCATCCATCAAAGCCGCTACATCATCTAAAACGGCAAAAAAACCCGACGCCATA
>CBFGXV010000123.1:0-7078 GCA_965652755.1 uncultured Chryseosolibacter sp.
GGGGAAGCACATTCATTGGCACAAAGTTAATGTTTCCTCCGCTTGGTGACCTGCACTGAAAAATTTAGGTTTACTTTCAAATGGCGTCCAAAAGTGAATCCAATGATCCGAAGCTGAAGTCCTGGGTAAACGTACCCGCCGGGTCTGATTTCCCCATTCAGAACCTTCCTTTCGGGGTCTTTCAAAGGGGGCAAACCAATCCCGGCGCATGCGTCGCTATCGGCGATGACATCATAGCGCTCGATTATCTGCATCAGCAAGGGTACTTTGACAGCCTCGGACTTCCGCCGGGAATATTTTCGCGACCGGTCCTCAACGATTTCTTTGCGCTCGGCCGCGGCAAGATCCGGCTGGTACGCGACCACCTTTCACGTCTGTTGCGGCATGACAACGCCACACTGAAGAATTCGCGCGACAGGGAAAAATTTCTCCTGCGACAGAGCGACCACGTCATGCGCATGCCTGTTGCGGTCGGGAATTACACTGATTTTTATAGCAGCGAAGAACACGCGTTTAACGTAGGGTCGATGTTCCGCGATCCCAAAAATGCGCTGCTGCCAAACTGGAAATACCTTCCCGTCGCATACCACGGACGGGCTTCGTCCATTGTGGTATCAGGCACAGCCATTCACCGACCAAACGGGCAGATCAAAACACCGGACAAGGCGACTCCTGTCTTCGGGCCAACCCGGAAGCTCGACTTCGAACTGGAGCTTGCATTTGTAACCTGTGGTGAAAACCAGCTTGGCCATCCCGTGAGCATTGGGCACGCGGAAGATGTCATCGCGGGTTTTGTCTTGTTCAACGACTGGTCTGCACGCGACATTCAGCAGTGGGAGTACGCTCCTCTTGGACCTTTCCTTGGAAAGAATTTCGCGTCTACGATCTCTCCATGGATTGTAACACTTGATGCGCTCGAGCCATTCAGGGTAGCAGGACCTCGACAAGAACCGGAAGTGTTGCCTTATCTTGAATTTCAGGGTAAAAGGAACTTCGACATCATACTGGAGGTGTGTATAAGACCCGAAGGATCTGACGAAACGATCCTTTGCCGCTCGAACTCAAAATATCTGTACTGGAATGTCAGTCAGCAACTCGCACACCACACCGTGAACGGTTGTAATATCCAGGTCGGCGACATGTACGCTTCAGGAACCATCAGCGGGCCTTCGCCAGGTTCATTCGGCTCTTTGCTGGAGCTGAGCTGGAACGGCGAAAAAAGTCTGAATATGCCGGACGGATCAACGCGTACATTTCTTGAAGACGGCGACACCATTTCTATGAGAGGTTACGCCGAAAAGGATGGTGTGAGACTTGGGTTTGGATCCTGCAAGGGTCAGATCCTTCCTGCGCCGGAGATCCGATGAACAAAAAAGTTTCACCACCGATGTTGACAATCAATCCCAGAGAAGTATCCGTTCAGCAGTTTCACGCACTGCTCCTGGGTGCTGTTACTCCGCGGCCCATCGCATTTGCAAGCACTGTAGACAGGAATGGAGAAGTGAACCTGAGCCCGTTCAGTTTCTTTAACTGCTTTGGCGCCAATCCACCGTTGCTGATCTTCTCTCCGGCGCGGCGGGGAAGAGACAATACAACGAAACACACCTATGAGAATGTACTCGAGGTGCCGGAGGTTGTCATCAACGTGGTGAATTATGCCATGGTACAACAGACGTCTCTTGCCAGCACTGAATATCCGCGCGGGGTAAACGAATTCCAGAAGGCAGGTTTCACGGAGATACCATCCGTGATGGTAAGACCGCCGCGAGTCGGAGAGTCGCCTGTATCGATGGAATGTAAGGTGCTCCAGGTGATGCAGACCGGGAACGGCGGAGCTGCGGGAAACCTCGTGATATGCGAGGTCCTGCTGATGCACGTGAAAGACGAAGTGCTGGATGGCAAGGGGAGTATCGATCCTTTTAAGCTCGATGCAGTCGCGCGGTTGGGTCGCGACTGGTATTGCCGTGTGCAGGGCGACTCGATTTTCCAGGTGCCGCGTCCGACGGACAAGATCGCTATCGGCATCGATCAGTTGCCGCCTTCCATACGGAACAGCGACGTGCTGACGGGAAATGACCTGGGATTGCTTGCTTCCGTGGAAAGTATCCCCGTCCCTGTCAATGATGTTACATCGGGAGACGACAGGGACGCCACTCACCGGCTCGCACAAAAATATTTGCGCGATGGAAATATTACCGAAGCGTGGAATGTGCTCGGCCGGATAAAATGAACTTGCTGTTCAACACTGAAGAAATTGAATAGCGCAAGGTTGTCGGGAAAGTATACAAAAGCTGCAACTTGAACATTGAAGTGTTCACTGAACGCTTCAAAGCCTTAAAGCTCATCGAGTGAAGAGCCGGCGAAGCGTGCTACCAACGAAATTTAATCCCTGTACATGACGGCTTTTACCGCCTTGATAGTCTTTTCTACGTTGGGCAGGATTTCCTGGATGAGGGTTGGGGCGTAGGGCAGGGGTGCGTCCAGGCTGGTAACGCGTTGGACAGGCGCATCCAGGTAATCGAATGCATGTCTCTGGACGTGGTATGCGATCTCGGAGGAGATAGATGCCAGTGGCCAAGCTTCTTCGACCACAACAATGCGATTGGTCTTCTTGACCGATTCAACGATCGCGGGGAAGTCGATGGGACGAACGGATCTGAGGTCGATTACTTCTGCAGAGATGCCTTCTTTCTCGAGTTCATTCGCGGCTGCGAGGGCCACTTTCAATATTTTTCCGAAAGAGACGATTGTGACATCGGTGCCAGCTCTCTTGACATCGGCAATCCCGATGGGAAGGAGATATTCCTCTTCGGGAACCTGGCCTTTGTCGCCGTACATCAGTTCCGATTCCATAAAAATAACCGGGTCGTTATCGCGGATGGCCGATTTCAGCAAACCTTTTGCGTCATATGGATTAGCGGGCACGACAACTTTAAGGCCGGGAGTATTTGCAAACCAGTTTTCGAAGTTCTGTGAGTGTTGCGAGCTCAGCATACCTGCGTTCCCTGTCGGGCCGCGGAATACGATGGGTACATTGAACTGTCCGCCAGACATCGACATCATCTTGGCGGCGCCGTTGATGATCTGATCAATGCCAACGAGGGAGAAATTGAAGGTCATGAATTCAATGATGGGACGAAGTCCGTTCATGGCGGCGCCCACGCCGATGCCGGTAAAGCCCAGCTCTGCGATCGGCGTATCGATGACGCGGTCCGGACCGAACTCATCGAGCATTCCCTGGCTTACTTTGTAGGCTCCGTTGTACTGCGCGACTTCTTCTCCCATGAGGAAGATCTTTTCATCTTTGCGCATTTCTTCGACCATTGCCTCACGAAGGGCTTCTCTGAACTGGATTTCTCTCATACCTGTAATAAAGTGCGTAAAAATACTATGTCAGGGGGGAATGACAAAACCTTAGCCCGGAAAGGGGGAAAATAAAAAACCCTCCCGGACTATTTCCAGGAGGGTTTTTCTATTCAGTGTTGATACTTATTTCAATGCGTTTCTGAAGCTTTCAGTAGAAGAAATCTTAGAGAACTCCAGGTCGGTCAACGCTGCTTCCTTCAGTGAAGGATCGCCGGAAACTGCAGTTGTAAGATGGCTTACAACCTGGTCGTTGTTTCCAAGCCTTGCAGCTGCGATGGCCGCGCCGTAGTGTGCTACAGCGAGATTGTCGTCTTTAGCGGCGGCATCTGTAAAGGACGTCAGCG
This sequence comes from uncultured Chryseosolibacter sp., assembly GCA_965652755.1. Lineage (GTDB taxonomy): Bacteria > Bacteroidota > Bacteroidia > Cytophagales > Cyclobacteriaceae > Chryseosolibacter. The sequence continues at coordinate 3,711 of CBFGXV010000123.1, forward strand.
CGTTCTGGTAATCTTTGTTCAGTAACTGAGCCAAACCTTTGTTGAACAGGTTAGTGGCGTCGTCAGTAGCTGCAGAAGTAGAACGAACTGCTTCCTGATACCTTCCCATGAAGATCTCGGCAGCTCCTTTAACACCATTCAATCCGGCTGCGTTATCACCGCTGAGACCTGCGCTGATAGCCTCTGTTGCATGGCTATGGGCAGCGTAAGCGTTTCCTTTCATCATGCTTACCGATGCAAGGTTAGCGTGGATCTCAGGAGATGATTCATTCAGGCGCGCTGCGATGTCCAGCTGAGCTTTGGCTCTGTCGGCAAGGCTCGCTGCATTCTCGCGGTTCTCAAGGGCTTGTGCAATGTAAACTGCGCCCAGGTTGTTGTGCGCATGCCAGTTGGTACCTTTCTTCGTAGCAGCTTCGTAGATAGCAGCCTTTTCTTCCAGGGAAGGAGTGAGGCTGGCAGCGTACATAAGCTCTTCCAAAGAAAGTGTGTCAGGGTTTATTTGATTCTGTGTCAGTTGCTTGGACAGGACAGAGATCTCTGCATCCGTCTTCTTGTCTTTCAACACGAGGATCTCGGTCTTTGCTGTTCTCAGTTTCGGATAAACCTCACGGAATATTTTCCTGTATGTAGGAAGTCTTTGCAGTTGTTTTTCCTGGCTTTCAAAATCTCCGCCTCCGTTGATGATGTTCAGGTACTCAGTCTTCTGCTCAGAAGTAATTCCTTCGTAAGTTGACAGAACTTTCTTGAATTCATTCCAGTCCTGGATAACAGGCTTCAGGATGAACTTGATCTGATCAGCCTGTTGCTGATAATCGTACTTCTTCATTTGCGTACGATAGTATTTTTCGATCGCTGCAGCGCGGTCTGGTGAAAGACGGCTGTTGATGCGCTCACGGCCTTCAGGTGAGTGGGTACCAGTGATGGTTACGGTGCTTGTGGCGTTCTTGGAAGCGATGAAAGCGTCCAGTTGTTTGCCTTTGGGGCTTCTTATCTCAGAAGTTCTCAGTACTGACCTTCCCTGAGGGAAGATGAAATCAGGGATGATAACGGGTTCCAGTTCTGGTTGGTTGTTATATCCGTGGTCAGCATAGGCTGCGAAATAAACAGGCTGAACGAGCTTTGAAGTGGTAACCACTCCGGTAGCCACCTGCATTCTGGGTGAATTCTTTGCTTTTTCGCCTTTTGACGCTACGCCCTCAACCTCGAGTACACCAGACTTCATCTGGGGTGAGTAAGGGAATGAAAACGTATGAGTGGCTTTTGGCTGTTCCGTAGAAGCGTTCGGGAAATCCTCAGCTTTGAATGTAATAGGATCCAGCGCTACCTCCTGCTCACCATACTTATAAAAGGTGTTCACCGTGTAGGTAGTACCCTTTTTTAACATTTTGACAGGAAGGTTTGCAGCCATGTCAAAAGTGACCGTATCCCGGTGCACTTCCAGGGGATTGGGAGTGACAGTCAGTTGCTGGTCTTTGGACATTTTGACCATCTTGGGCAATGTACAGCCCGCGAGGCTCACGGCAGCTACAATAAAAAATGAGTAAACTACTTTTCTCATCGGAGGTTTGTTTATAGTTGATTTTAGAGGTTTCAAAACTAAACTTATGTGTGTTTTTTTGCAATTATAGTCAAAAAAATAAGAAAACTGCCACTTCATGGCACGGCATTGGTCGTTATATTTGTAAGCCGGATTTTTGGTCGATAAATGAACTTTTTGGCAAGTTGAAAGCCTAACGCATGGTTATGAGTGATTTAGCATTTAGGATCCAACATTTTTTCGAGGGGTATGCCTTCGGGGTTTGCACGCGGTTGGGCGAAAAACTGGGTGTGGCAACTTCCAGCATCAGGTTGTTCTTTATCTACGCATCCTTCATCACCTTTGGTTCGCCGGTCATCGTATACCTGGCCCTGGCGTTCGTGATGAACATGCGCAAACACCTGCGAAAGCGCAATCCGATCTGGGATTATTGAACCTGAAAGGTCTTACGCCTTTTGACATAATACCCGAATATGATCAGCCCCGGGTGAATGTTCTTCCGGGGATAAGACGAAGCTCGTCCGCGGATAGCCCTTCTCTTATGGATCACCCTGCTCAGACGGGAAAGGAAGTCGGTGTGGGCCCTGAAAACGCTGATAAAGTTCCGGCCCTCACCCCTAAGGAGGAAAAACACCGCAGCAAGCCAATCGAGGGCCATTCGCATCGGGAGTTTATAGATGATCTCGCCGCCATCGAGATGTTTCGCAATAAGTGTCAGTCCGTTGCGGAAGTTCAGATATGTCTTTCGCGGATGATGGTATCCGAGCGTGCCCGCTCCGAGGTGATATACGGTGCTTTGCCCGCAATAGTAAACAAGACTTCCGGACCGGTTTAATTTCCAGCACAGGTCGATCTCCTCCATATGCGCGAAAAGATCTTCGTCAAAGCCATCGTGCTCATGGAATTTTTCCGCGCGGATCATCATGCATGCACCGGACGACCAGAAGACGGCGCGTGTGTCGTTATACTGGCCGTTATCTGCCTCAACGTGATCAAATACACGCCCGCGGCAGAATGGGTAACCCAAGGTATCAATGAAACCCCCGCCTGCGCCCGCATATTCGAAAAGACGCCGGTTCCTGTGTGACAGGATCTTGGGCTGCACCGCGGCAATTTCCTGGGACTGATCAAGGATTGACCGCAGGGGAACTAGCCAGCCGGCGGTGACCTCGACATCAGAGTTCAGGAGGACAAAATAATCAGCGCTGAGCTGGCGCAGCGCTCTGTTGTAACCGCCGCAGAATCCGTAGTTGGCGCCCAGCGCGATGACGCCGACTTCGGGAAATTCGCGTCTGAGAATTTCGAGGGAGTTGTCTGTAGAACCATTGTCGGCGACAATGATCCGGGCTTCGCGTGAGTGTTGAACAACGGATGGGAGAAACTGCCGAAGCAACTCTTCTCCGTTGTAATTCAAAATGACCACGGCAACACTGGTCATCCCATCATGCTGCTTAGATCCATTCCGGGGATATTTGGCAGTAAGCCTTCGGTGCTTTTCCTCAATTCCTCTTTCGCTTTTACATCGGCTTCCTCTGCCGCCTTGTTCACTGCTGCAATGATCAGATCCTGTAATACCACTTTGTCATCCGACTTCAGTAAAGAATTATCCACGTCGAGCTCCACCAGCTGGCGTTTTCCGTTTACGGTAGCCTTGACAAGACCACCTCCCGATTCGCCCGATGCACGAACGTGTACAAGATTATCCTGCGCTTCTTTCAGACGGGCCTGAACTTCCTTCATTTTGCCCATCATTTTCATCATATCAAACATAATGTCAGCGTTAAGTTAAACACGGAAGCAATGCCTGTGCCGCAGCTTGCCGTGCAATTAT
>CBFGXV010000124.1:0-7051 GCA_965652755.1 uncultured Chryseosolibacter sp.
TCTTACTTTCTGAGCAAGCAGGTCATCATACTTTTTCTTGGAAACAATACACGACGAAAAAATAACAAGCAGGAACAAAATCAAAAAAATACGTGGCATAGGTTAGAAATTGGTTGGTCAAAAGTAACGAATAATTTCTGAAAGCGAGAACACAGCTAACCAACGAAGGCCGGCGAAAAGCGCACAGTAATTCACCACTTTATCGGCTGTCAAAAATTTGATATCTTCAGGGAAACATTTCCGATATGACTGGCATGCTTCAACCCGGGTCGCTCAAAAACAAAACGATTATCATTACCGGAGGAGGCACAGGACTTGGCCGTTCAATGGGAAAATATTTCCTGGAGCTCGGAGCGAACCTTGTTATTACGAGTCGCAAGAAAGAAGTCATTGAAAAGACTGCCGCAGAACTGTCGGAAGAGACCGGAGGAAAAGTACTGGCCATTCCTTGTGACGTGAGGAAGTACGAAGAGGTCGAAAACGTGATACGCCAGTCGGAGACTGAGTTTGGAGCAATAACGGGAGTAGTGAACAACGCAGCGGGAAACTTCATAAGTCCGACAGAGAGACTGTCACACCGCGCCTTTGATATAATCGTAGATATTGTCCTGAAAGGAACGTACTATACGACGCTGGCTGCCGGTAAAAACTGGATCGAAAAAAAACAACCTGGAACGTTCCTCAACATTGTGACCACCTACGCGTGGACAGGGTCCGGCTACGTTGTTCCGTCAGCATGTGGAAAGGCCGGAGTGCTCGCGCTGACAAGATCACTGGCGGTTGAGTGGGCAAAGTTTAACATCCGCAGCAACGCCATCGCTCCCGGTCCGTTTCCGACCGAGGGAGCGTGGAGCCGGTTGCTGCCTGGCGAGCTGGCGCGCCAGTTTGACCCGTCAAAAAGAGTCCCGTTAAAGCGCGTCGGCGAACACCAGGAACTTGCGAATCTCGCGGCTTACATGATGTCGGATTTCTCATCGTTCGTCAACGGCGAAGTGATCACCATCGATGGTGGAGAATGGCTGCGCAATGGCGGGGAATTCAGTCATCTCGAAGCCATTCCGGATCAAGTGTGGGATCAAATAGAAAAATCGAGGCGGTAAATAAAAATATTCCTGATTCACGTTTTGGAAGTAGCGTACGACCTGCCTCAAATCGTTGGCAGTGCTTCCGCGTTGATGCGCTCTCTTGAATTTTGAAATCAGTTCATCTTCATTTTCCGCTTAACATTTGATCCGTACCGGAGGATCAATCCCGGTAATTGAACAACTATGGAAACAACTCCTTCAAAGCTCTTCATCGCCTGCGGCATCTCCGCCTTTCTGGCAATTACCTTTCTTCACGTCGGCGAAATCTCGGCGCAGGAACAGGACAGCACCAAAATGTTTCGCATCGAAACCTCAGATGGCAACGAATACGTTGGGCGAGTTGTTGAACAAAAGCAGGGTCAGATCAAAATCGCGACTGAAAAGATCGGCTTGATCACACTGCGATTTGCAGATGTTGTTAAGATCGAAGAGGTGAAGGTCTCGCAGCTCAAAGACAATGTCTATTGGTTCGAGAATCCGCAATCAACGCGATACCTGTGGTCGCCAAATGGATTCGGGTTGAAGAAAGGCGAAGGATACTATCAGAATATTTGGGTTTTGTTTAACCATTTTGCGGTGGGAGTTTCCGATAATTTTTCTATGGGTGCAGGAATCGTTCCCCTGTTTTTATTTGCCGGCTCCCCGACTCCTGCCTGGATTACGCCGAAATTCTCGATACCCGTCCGGAAAGACAAAGTCAGTATCGGCGCGGGAGTTCTGATCGGTGGAGTCCTCGGTGAACCAAATACCGGTTTCGGCGTGATGTACGGAACACTGACCCTTGGTAATCGCGATAAAAATCTAAGCATGGGACTGGGCTATGGATATTCGGGCGGAGACTGGGCGAGTTACCCTACCATCTCTGTGTCAGGAATGGTACGTACGGGCCCGCGTGGCTATTTCCTCACAGAAAACTACTACTTTGGCGGCCAGGCGGGTTTTCTGATGTTATCGATTGGAGGCAGACGAATCATTAAGAAAACCGGCCTTGACTTCGGATTAGTTATTCCTTCGGATACGGGAGGCTCGCTGGTAGCGATACCGTGGCTGGGATTCAGCGTACCGTTCGGCAAAAAAAGTTCAGGATTATGATTCCAGCCATGATCCAGTCCGATGATAGATGAACTTACAGAAACAATACTTAGAGATGTTAGAGGATTGGTTGAGTGAAAAGCTGGAGGACCGACGACAGAAAGGTTTGCTGCGAATTCTTCCCGGAGAACGCCATCTCGTCGACTTCGCGTCGAATGACTACATGGGGCTCGCCCGGCATGAAGGACTGTACCACCGGATCAAGGAATCGCTCGCATTATTGCCAAAAAGAAACGGGTCAACGGGTTCACGTCTCTTGTCGGGCGATTCCGCGCTTGCTGCCGAAGTGGAAAACAAATTGGCCCGGATTTTTAAAAGCAAAGCAAGCTTGTTATTCAATTCAGGATATTCAGCGAACCTGGCTGTCCTTTCGTCTCTCCCCCAAAAAGACGACACCGTATTTTACGATGAGCTTTCCCATGCAAGCATCAAGGATGGAATCAGACTTAGCCTCGCAAAAAAATACAGCTTCCGACACAACGACCTCGCAGATCTTGAAAAAAAAATTGCAAAGAGTACAGGAAGGATCTTTGTCGTTGTTGAATCCATTTATTCCATGGATGGCGATGAGTGTCCCCTCGCAGACCTGATAAAGCTTTCCGAAAAACATAATTTCTCGGTCATACTGGACGAAGCGCATAGCACGGGTGTAACAGGACCCGGCGGCGCTGGCCTGTGCGTGGCAAAGGCGCTTCAGGAAAAAGTCGATGTACGCATATACACTTTCGGCAAAGGTATGGGCGTGTGCGGCGCGTGTGTAGCAGGTTCTGAAAATCTCATCCGCTATCTCGTCAATTATGCGCGGCCGTTCATTTATACGACAGCACCCTCGCCACATACTATCGCTTCGATTAATTGCGCTTTTGATTTCCTTTCGGAAAATTTACAACTCCAGGAGACCTTGCAAGGGAAGATTGAACGATTCGTTGAGACTGCGGGTGTATTGGCTAACCGGACAAAAAGTGTATCGGCAATCCAGACATTGATCGTCCCGGGGAGCGACCCCGTCCGGAAAGCTGCAAAGTCATTGCAGCACGATGGCTTCGACGTCAGGCCCATCGTATCGCCTACCGTCCCAAGGGGTACGGAACGACTGAGAATATGTCTTCATGTCTACAACGGCGATCACGAAATCGAATCCCTCGCAAAAGCGCTGATAGCGATCAGCGGCGCCTGACCACGGATCTCTGAAAGGCTATCCAACCTGGCAAGCAAAGAGTCCGTTGGGATTTATGCGGATCGAACCCTAAAAGAAAATCGTAATTATTATCTTGCCGCCAATGAACTACTTCGTCACGGCCATCGGTACGGACAGCGGAAAGACTGTGGTATCATCCATTCTCTGCGAGGCCCTGGAAGCGGATTACTGGAAACCCGTGCAGGCAGGATTGCCCCGCGACACAGAGTCCGTTATGCAGTTGGTAACGAATAAGAGAACGAATTTCCATCCTGAGCGGTACCTGCTGAAGACACCGGCATCTCCACACGCAGCCGCCAGAATAGACGGGGTCAACATCGAACTCGCTTCGTTCGTGCTCCCACCCGCTCGCAATACCCTTATCATCGAAGGCGCCGGCGGATGTCTCGTTCCCTTGAATGACAAGGATTTTGTAATTGACGTCGCTCAACTATTTCAGTCGGAGGTGATCCTCGTTTCAAACCTTTACCTTGGAAGCATAAACCATACGTTGCTTACGGCGGAAGCATTGAGGAGACGGGAAATCAAGGTCAGAGGGCTAATCTTTAATGGCAACAGCAACGAAGAAAGCGAACGTATCATCCTGAGTCACACAGGATACGATTGCCTGCTGCGTATCAAACAAGAACCGGTAATGAATGCGCAGGTTGTCAAATCATACGCCGCAACATTAAAACAAAACTGGGATGGATGACCTGATACGGCTGGACAGGGAAAATATCTGGCACCCCTTTACGTCTCTGTCGGATGCACCGGAATTTCCACGGATAATCCGCGGTGAAGGAGTTTACCTTTTCACGTCCGATGGCCGGAAAATCATCGATGCAATTTCATCGTGGTGGGTAAATCTTCATGGCCACGGGAATTCAATTATAGCCCAGGCGATCGCGGACCAGGCAATGACGCTCGAACATGTCATCTTTGCCGGCTTTACACATGAGCCGGCAATCAACCTGTCTGAAAACCTTTTGAAAATTCTGCCCGCAAACCAGAAGAAGATCTTTTTTTCTGATAATGGGAGCACCGCTGTAGAAGTCGCGCTGAAGATCGCCATTCAATACTGGCATAACCGCGGTATCGAGAAAAAGAAAATTGTTGCTATCCGGGGCGCCTATCACGGAGACACATTCGGCTCTATGTCTGTGGCTGAACGCGGACTGTTCAACAAACCGTTCTTCCCGTATCTGTTTGAGACTTCGTTCATAGATTTCCCTGAAAAGGAAAATGAAGCCGCCGTGCTGGAACAATTCCACGCGCTCGCAGCAGATGGCGATGTGGCCGCGTTTATTTTTGAACCCCTGGTCCAGGCCGCGGGCGGTATGCGGATGTATCAGCCGGCCTTTCTGGACCAACTCATCGGCTATGCGCAGCATAACGGAATAGTTTGTATCGCTGACGAAGTCTTCACGGGATTTGGCCGGACGGGCAGGAATTTTGCCGTTGACCACCTCAGCCACCAACCGGATCTTATTGCACTCTCGAAAGGAGTAACGGGCGGATTCATGCCACTCGGTGTTACCACCTGCGCTCAAAATATCCTGGAAGCATTCGAATCAGCGTCGTTTGAAAAGACATTTTTTCACGGCCATTCTTATACCGCCAACCCGCTTGCATGCGCAGCAGCGAATGCCAGCTTTGATCTGCTGACATCGCCGGAATGCCAGCACGCAAGGCAGAAAATTGAGGACATGCACCTCGCATTTGCCAACCGCGTCAGAGGGGACAAATGTATTCGCGACGTCAGGGTGCTGGGAACAATACTAGCGATCGAGCTCGTAACTTCGGAAGGAACAGCATATGAGAATTCACTGCGCAAAAAGATCTATCCGTATTTTCTGGAGAGAAATATCCTGTTGCGTCCTCTCGGAAATGTGATCTATATGGTGCCTCCTTATGTCATTTCCGGGGAAGACCTGACGTATGTCTATGATGCGATCGAAGATTTTCTGAAAGGACTTTAGCAAAAGCGGAGACAAGCCACAACGGCCTGTCTCCCGCTGAACTTATTCCTTAAACTTGTGAGAGCGTGTGGTTCCCAACATATAGTGAAGTCCAAGCTGCACGCCGACGAGCAAATTCGCGCGCTGTGCAAAGATACTTCCGCCGTCGCCGGCCTTGATCGCGTCGATGACATCACCGTTTCTCATATCGGTGAGGCTATACGTCGCACGGATCTGGGTCGTGAGGTACAAATGCTTCGAAAGGTCGATATCCATACCAAAGGCGCCCGCGATGGAGAATTCAGTGTTCCTGAAATCATTGGCTTTTTTCGTCAACAGATCTTTGGAAGGGACGTCAGCAGGTAGTGTGTAAGTACCATCGTTGTTGTTCACGGCATTGGGGAATTCCGTTTGAATGGATTCGAAATCCAGCCCTTCGGGAATGGAATATTGCCCGGCGCTCGCAGTGATGGTCTCCCTCGCGTCCGTCAGGAATGACAGCTGCGGACCAAGATTAAAGTTAGCACGTGCTCCGCCGTTGCCACCGCTCATGAACCTGAACAGCATTGGCAATTGAAGATAATCCAGGGAGATCTTGCGCTGACCCTTGATCGTCTCATATTTATCGATCATGTCATAGATCTGACCCTGCTTGGACTTGATACCTTCCAGCGACAGACCAAATTTTTTTCCGAGGTCAACACCGAAGTTGAATCCGATGGGTGACCATTGATACGTAGCTGTAGAGTTATACCTGGGATCCTCTGAAAGGCCTTTATCCAGAACATATGTCGCATTAACAGCCGTAGTGGCGCCGAGGTGGACCTGGACGAGCTGAGCTGAAACTGTTGTAACAGCGAAAATACTGAGAAACAGTGTAACAAGTTGTTTCATAGATGGTTGGTTTATTAGGTAAATTACCCAATAATAGAAAAAGTAACCGATCTATGGATTCAGTGGCTGGATACTCAGGCTTTTGTCATGTATGAAAAACACATAAGATTGATCAGAATTGGTCATTCTGAGTTCAATTGCAGTACTTTCTAATGGCGGATTGGTCAGCAGGGCGCCATTGCCGTCGAACACGTACGAAAGCTCCTGCACAGGGTCTGAAAGGGAAATGAAACTCTTTCCACTACCGTATTGATAGTATTTGATGTCGCCTCTATTGAGGTTCAGGTAATCATTCACGAGTATCTTTTTGCCGGATGGATCCGATATGGTCAGCTGACGTCTGTCATGCTGCAGGATAAGATAGGATTTGCCGGACTTTTCCGCGATCAGCGAAAACTGCGAGCCGACGTAGGCCCGTAGCAGTGTTTCGCGATTTTGAATTTTCCCCAACGGATTAAACCTTACACGGTATCCATCGCGTGTGATGACAACAAAATTCGTACTGGTAACGTCCGGGCCCATTTCCAGGAAATAGTCCCCCATTGGGGTTCCCTGAATATCCAGGGGAAAGTTCCGATCCATCTCTCCGCGCCGGTTGTAGAGCTGAACCAGGCCGTCTTTTCGGATGGAAATGATGTAATCCTTGCCTTTGATCCTGTGGTGTTGCGGTGGACCCATCAGGGCTTCTCCTGCGTCAAGCGGAGTCAATGTCTAGTCGTAACGCAGAGCCCGCGCGGGTAGCCAGGGGGATAGACTGGATCAACATCGCGAGCGAGGATTCGAGTGCTATATTCTTGTTTAACTGAAGGTTGTCGAGGATGGGCTTGATGCGCGAAAAAGCA
>CBFGXV010000125.1:0-7014 GCA_965652755.1 uncultured Chryseosolibacter sp.
ACTTCCTGAAAAATCCGGGCAAGTTCACGAAGCTGGGTGGCAAAATACCCAAGGGTGCTCTGCTGGTTGGCCCTCCCGGTACGGGAAAGACCTTGCTTGCAAAAGCTGTGGCCGGCGAGGCTGCGGTGCCGTTCTTCTCCCTCTCCGGTTCGGACTTCGTTGAGATGTTCGTGGGTGTGGGTGCGGCGCGTGTTCGCGATCTTTTTAAACAAGCCAAAGAAAAAGCTCCGTGTATTGTTTTCATTGATGAGATCGATGCTATCGGCCGCAGCCGTGGTCGTGGTCAGCTCCCCGGTGCAAACGACGAACGCGAGAATACGCTGAACTCCCTTCTTGTCGAGATGGATGGTTTTGCCACTGACTCGGGTGTTATTATCCTGGCGGCCACCAACCGACCCGATGTACTTGACTCTGCGCTGCTGCGTCCTGGACGTTTTGACCGCCAGATCAGCATCGACAAGCCGGATATTGTCGGCAGGGAAGCGATCTTCAAGACGCACCTGAAGCCGATCAAGCTCGACCCTACAGTCGATCCCAAGAAACTCGCGGCACAGACTCCCGGTTTTGCCGGCGCTGAAATTGCCAACGTATGTAACGAAGCGGCCCTCATCGCGGCACGCCGTGATAAGAAAGCAGTAGATATGCAGGACTTCCAGGACGCGATCGACCGCGTGATCGGAGGCCTTGAAAAGAAGAACAAGATCATCTCTCCGGAAGAGAAAAAGATCGTCGCTTTCCACGAAGCGGGTCACGCAGTTGCGGGCTGGTTCCTGGAGCACGCCGATCCACTGGTCAAGGTGAGTATCGTTCCCCGCGGTGTAGCCGCACTGGGATACGCACAGTATCTGCCAAAGGAACAATTCCTTTATCAGACTGAACAGATGATGGATGAAATGTGTATGGCCTTCGGCGGACGTGCAGCAGAGGAGATCGTCTTCGGAAAGATCTCAACGGGAGCGCTGAGCGACCTCGAGCGGATCACCAAGATGGCATACGGCATGGTCACGATCTATGGTATGACGAAGGCCATCGGCAACATGTCTTATTACGATTCCAAACAGGCTGACACCTACTCATTCCAGAAACCTTATTCGGATGCGACTGCTGAGAAGATCGACAAGGAAGTGCGGAGTATCATCGAGGAGGCTTATCAGCGCACGATCGCTTTGCTCACGCAGCATCGTCAGCACCTGGATGTCATCGCGAAGGAATTGCTCGAGAAGGAGATCCTCTTCCAGGCCGACCTGGAAAGACTGATCGGAAAACGTCCATTCGACAAGCCCACAACCTATCAGCAATACACGAATGGCCAGGGCAAGTACGAGAAGAAGAAACATGAAAATGAACAACCTGGCGTTGACCCGACACCTACGCTTGAGGGCGATATCCCCGATAAAGTAGCGTCTAGTTAATTGCTTTTAATATCTTATTTTTGAAACTCAGGTCTGAACACCTGAGTTTTTTTTTAGCTAACAAAGGGTCATGTCCGGCGCGCGGTGAAGACGCGCAGTTCGTGCACACGCGAATGATTGTCTCGTATGGCGAGGCGACCTGCGTTTGCCGCCGCGGTATCCGTCCAGACAATTAGCAATAGAATTGAACACTTGCACATATCCGTGACGACAATCACCAGCATACATTCGCTTCAGGGTAAAAAGATCTACTTCGCCGCGGACTTCCACCTCGGCGTCCCGGATTACGATTCAAGCCTCCTGCGCGAAAGGCAGATCATTCAGTGGCTGAATTCCATCCGCGGTGACGCGCATTCAATCTACCTGCTGGGAGATATCTTCGACTTCTGGTTTGAATACAAATACACCATCCCGAAAGGATTTGTAAGACTCTTAGGAAAGCTAGCCGAATTGCGGGACGAAGGCATTCCCGTCTATTTTTTTACCGGCAACCACGACATGTGGATGTTTGACTATTTCCCGAAAGAGCTGGACATCCCGGTATTTCGCGAACCGCATATCCTCGAAGTCGGAAATCAAAAGCTGATGATCGGCCACGGCGACGGCCTTGGTCCCGGCGACCACACCTACAAATTCCTCAAACGATTTTTCAACAGCAAGGTCTGTCAATGGCTTTTCGCGCGCATCCATCCCAACCTCGGCATGACCATCGCGAACAAGTGGTCGAGACGAAGCAGGATCACCAATACAAAACGCGACGAGCAGTTCCAGGGAGAACAGGGCGAATATCTCTGGATCTATTGCACAGAGATCGAGAAGTCAGCGCATCATGACTATTATATTTTCGGACATCGCCATCTGCCCCTTAACCTGAAGGTTGGCGCTGGCAGTGCATACATCAACGTGGGAGAATGGGTTCATCACAAGACGTACGCGGTATATGACGGCACGAAAGTTGAATTGAAAACGTTTAACCCCGACCCGGTATGAACAGATTCGTTGCCATCGTCCTCGTAATTGCCCTGGCGCAAACCGCAGGCGCGCAACAGAAACTCAACACCCTGACGCTCACTGACACAATTATCCATTCAGCCGTAGACCGTCCCGGAGATTTTTATGTCGTGACAAAAGCGGGCCAGATCCAGAAGTTTGACAAAGACGGAAAACTTTTGGTCCTGTATAAGGCCACCCAGCCGCCAACACTCTTTGATCCGCGCGACGGCGCCAGGCTCTTCGTTTATTACCGCGATTACCAGCATTATGAATTTTTCAACCCTTCCTTTGAGATCACCGGCTCATATAAAATAGACTCCTCCTTTGCCATCCAGCCGTGGCTGATGTGTCCTTCGGGCGATCACAAACTCTGGTTACTCGATAAAGCGGATCAGAGCCTGAAAAAAATAAACGTCAGAGAATCGGAAGTGGAGTTGGAAGTTGCCGTTGACCCGGATTTTACTGGCAATTCCGGATCCTTCAAAACGATGCGTGAATACCAGGGCTTTGTGTTCCTGCTGAATCCAGCCAGAGGAATTTTTATTTTCAACAGTCTCGGGAAACATATCCGCACCGTCGAAGTGCAGGGCATCAGGAACTTCAACTTTCTGGGAGAAGACCTTTACTATCTGAACGGCGACAAGCTCGAGTTCTTCAATCTTTTTACGACTGACAAACGCCAGCTCCCGGTCAACGCTGGCACGACGGATGTGCTTCTGACCGATGAGCGCATGATCCTCATTACCCCCCTCCGGATAGATATCTTCGCCTTTCGACCATAAGGCTTAAAAATCTGTTCATTTTTGAACATATTTGTACACCCGGGAACATAACAATGCCGAATAGACCCTGCAGCGGGCTGTTTTGTGATTGGCACAGTTTTTCCCTTAGCTTGCCCCGACGAAATGCGCAAGCAATGAGTCCCGACGAAATGTGCGGTTGAAGCCTTTGAGTCGGGGCCCTCGTTCCAAACCTAAATCAGTAGAAAGACGTGACCCAGGAAGGCGGTAAAATTTTGATGATTGATGACGATGAAGATGTGCTTCTCGCCGCCAAAATGCTCCTCAAAAAGCAGAACCATCATGTGATCATTGAGAAGAATCCCAACAAGATCCCTTTTCTTCTGAACAACGACACGTACGATGTCATCTTGCTGGATATGAATTTCAGCAAGGACATCACGAGCGGAAAAGAAGGTTTCCATTGGCTTGAACAGATCCTGGAAAGGGATCCGAATGCTGTTGTGATCCTTATCACGGCCTTCGGTGATGTTGAAATGGCTGTGAGGGCGCTGAAGCAGGGCGCAACCGATTTTATCCTGAAGCCCTGGCAGAATGAAAAACTTGTCGCAACTATCTCTACGGCTATACGCCTGAAGAAAAGTTACAACCAGGTCGACAAGCTGAAGAAAGCAAAGGAGCTTTTGGAGGAACAGATCAGCAAACCCTTCGGAGAGATCATCGGACAAAGTGCTCCCATTAAGGATGTGTTCGCGATGATCAACAAGGTGGCGAAAACTGACGCCAACATTCTGATCCTCGGCGAGAACGGAACGGGCAAGGAACTGATTGCGCGCGCGATCCATCAGCGTTCGCTGCGCAAGGATAACAGCTTTGTGGCAGTGGATATGGGAGCGATAACTGAAACACTTTTTGAAAGCGAACTCTTTGGACATAAGAAAGGATCTTTCACTGACGCGCGCGAAGACCGGCCGGGCAGGTTTGAGCTCGCCTCGGGCGGAACGCTCTTCCTCGATGAAATTGGAAACCTCAGCATGAGTCTGCAAAGCAAATTACTGAGCGCACTTCAATCACGGCAGGTGACGCGGGTAGGAGCTAATCAACCCATCCCGGTTGATATCCGCCTCATCTCCGCGACCAACATGCCGTTAACGAAGATGGTTCAGGAAGGTACGTTCAGACAGGATCTGCTTTACCGCATCAACACCGTGGAGATAACCGTGCCGCCCCTTAGCGACAGGGTTGAAGATATTCCCCTGCTCGCTGATCACTACCTCAAGTATTACGCGAAGAAATATCACAAGCCCGTCACGAGTATTGCAGGCGAAGCAGTCGACAAACTTAAAAGATACGCGTGGCCCGGAAATATCCGCGAGCTGCAGCACGCCATTGAACGCGCGGTGATCATGACCGATTCATCCTCACTGCAGGAAACAGACTTTCTCTTTAGCCGTTCCCTCACGAGCGGCCCCCCCTCCAATACACTGAACCTGGATGAGGTAGAGAAAGCCGCGATCGCCAAAGCGCTGCAGATGCACGGAGGCAATATATCAAAAGCTGCAGACGAGCTTGGCCTGACGAGGGCTTCGCTCTACCGCAGGATGGAAAAGTATGGACTTTAACTGGCGATCACCGGTTGTGCCGCGTGTAGCCATGCTGGCTGCAACAATATTCCTGTTTTGTTTCTTCTCCTTTTCGAAAGACTGGATCTACGCTGTGTTCTTTCTGGCTGTCAGCCTCTATCAGGTCAAACTACTCATCGACTACCTCGACAGGTCGCATGCGAACATCGCATCCTTTCTCGACTCTATAAGTTTCGATGACCTGTCGTATTCTTTCAAGACCCAAAGTGATGACCCGATCGTGCAGCGGCTGCACCGTGAGCTGAATGAAGCAATGCTGAAACTGCGCAGCGCGCGCCGTGAAAAGGATTCGGAATTCCTTTTCTTCAAGAACATCGTCATGCACGTCGGTATCGGACTGATCATCTTCAAGGAAGACGGGAAAATAGAGATCTTCAACAGAGCAGCGCGCCGGCTTCTGAAAATAAACCGCGCAGAAAATATCGAGGACCTTCGGGAAGTGAGTGAGCCGCTCGTCCAGGTGTTCAAAAAATTAAAAACCGGTGGACGCGAGCTGTTTCGCCTGAAGATCGGCGACGACATCGTACAACTTTCCGTCTATGCGATTGAGCTCACCCTCCGCGGCGACAATGTGAAACTTGTTTCCCTCCAGAACATCCAGAGTGAACTGGAAGAGAAGGAGATGGAGGCATGGCAGAACCTTGTGCGCGTGCTCACACACGAGATAATGAATTCAGTGACTCCCATTTCTTCCCTTGCGGGGATTGTGGAGGAGGAGCTTCAGGAGCACATGGCTTTGCAGGAAGGTACTCCACTGACACAGGAACAACTTCATGACATCCATCTTTCGTTGCAGACGATCAGCAAGCGCAGTGAAGGGCTGATCCATTTCGTGAAGGAGTTCAGAAGTCTCACAGCGATCCCGAAGCCGAAGATCGGCGTGATCGAGGTCAAGTGCCTGCTTGATGAATTGTGTATGCTTCACCGGAAGGAACTGATGGAGAAAGGTATCCATCTCGACATCTCTGTTTACCCGGAGGACCTGACACTTTCCGCCGACAAGAATATGATCGAGCAGGTGATCATCAACTTGCTGAAAAACGCCATCCAGTCGTTCGAGGAGCAGGCCTCCGACAGGCAGATCACGCTGAAGGCCTACCTGACCGAGAAATCGCGACCGGTGATATCGATCCGCGACAACGGTACGGGTATTGATCCGGAGGCGTTGGAAAAGATCTTCATTCCCTTCTTCACCACCAAAAAGACCGGCTCTGGTATTGGGCTGAGCCTTTCCCGGCAGATCATGCGTCAGCATCAGGGAACCCTTACCGTAAAATCAACAGTCGGCAAGGGGACGGAGTTCTTTATGCGGTTTTGAGAAGATGCCAATCAATCCATTGCCTTTCCAGAATGTTCGATCTATGCCTCTGGCCTTTCGCCATCGAATCAAATCAATTGCCACGCGGCTTTAGCCCGTGGCAATCACGAGTGCCCATTCAGGAAAGACAATTCAATGACCCTGTTGGACTTTCCCAGCTCGGACTTGCTTTGAACTGTTATCCACGGGCTGAAGCCCGTGGCAACTAATGGAGAACCCTTCACAAAGTTTAGAACTCAATTACCCTGACAGACCTTCTCGACTCGAACTTTCTTTTGAACTTTTAGTGCATCATCAACCTGTTTGGGCTGAAGCCCATAAGGTGATCCATTTTGTTTACGGGCTGAAGCCGAATTGCAATTAACATGGGGAAACATTCAATTCAGTATTCTGTGTAAGCAAGTCCATGGGCTTTAGCCCATTTCTTCCGATCAATCCAATGCCTTTCCGAATGCTCGATCAATGCCTCTGGCCTTTCGCCATCGAATCAAATCAATTGCCACGCGGCTTCAGCCCGTGGATACGAGACATCCCCGCCTTTTTTTTCGGCCGGCAGGGCGAAAAAAATCACCTCCACGCCACCGTCTCACAATAATCCGAAACCGAATTATCATACAAGTCCTTCACCCTGTACGACAGGTTCAGCTCATCATGATGCAGGCTACCCGATCCCTCAATCTCATACCCATCCACCACCTGGAAAGGAATACGGATGTTATCATAGGCCACGGTCGCATACACCCGCAGATCCGCAGCATAAAAGTTGTTCAGGTAGATCTCCCGATCGTGCGGCGCCCTCGATATACGCATCTCATAGAAAGTATACTCACCATAAGTCTCGCTGTATTCCTCAACATCGTAATACCCGACAAACTTGTCGCGCTCATCATAGCGCGGCTCAACATCGT
>CBFGXV010000126.1:0-6999 GCA_965652755.1 uncultured Chryseosolibacter sp.
TTAACATTTTATAAAATGAAGTTTAAAATTTTTTTGGGAAGTCCTGGCGGTATGAGGCCGGCGGGACGTAAGACCTTTTACTTCTTAACCGTCTTACTTTCGGGTAAGAGGATACCCGCGCGATAGACGAGCGTGGTTTTGAGGTTGCCGGCCTGGTCATACTCCTTCCATTCGCGGTGCTTCTTGTCGGCGATGTATTCTCCCTGCTCGCGGATCTTGCCATTGGGATGGTAGAACGTAAACATCCCGTGTTTCCTGCTGTTCCTGTATTCGCCAACCGACTCCGGCTGACCGGATTCAAAGAAAGATCTGAAGGGCCCGGCAAGCAGGTTGTGCTTGTACGTTTCTTCCGTTGCCATCTTGCCGTTGGAATGATAAGTAGTTCTCGTGCCGGAAAGTTTTCCCTCTTCGTAAGCTTCCTTTGTTTTTATCTGCTTTGAGCCTGGGTAATAAAATGTCCAGGCGCCATGCGGTTTTTCATTCCGGAATTTTTGCTCTGATACAACGACACCCGTCTCATCATAAGTAACGCGGGTCAGATCGATCCCATTATTGGTGCCGGTTTCTTTAACGCGCACTTTTCCGTCGGAGAAGTACTCATAGTTAGCTCCAACCTTTTTTCCTTCCTTGTACGTAAAACGGTGCTGCACGGATCCTCCCGGGAAGTAGCCGACGTTATCGCCGTGAAGCTGGCCATTGACGAAATTTCCCTCGAGTATCAGATTCCCCTCGCGATCATAAGATTTGTACTGACCGTTTCTCGACCCCGCGGCCATGGTTGAGACAGTCTGAAGCTGACCGTCGCTATAATAGTTCTTAAACGAACCGGCGAGCACACCATCTTCATAGTTAGCCTCAGTTTCTATTTTTCCGTTGTCGTAGAAGGTTCTCGTGATCCCGTTCGGTTTTCCCTTGAGATACGTCATTTCCCTTTTGACTTTTCCATCGGGGTAGTATTCCTTTACAAGTCCTTCTGGTTTTCCCTTAACGAAGACGGTTTCTTTGCGGAGCTGGCCGTCGGCAAAATACATCCGGACACTATCTTTCAAAATGTCGTTTTCGTACCACCCTTTCTGTATGGATTCACCCTGCTCATCAAACACTTCGACGGCACCATGTCGCACGCCGTTGACATAATGCAGTTTCCGCGCTACAATCCCGCTCTCGTGATATTCGATGAAGGCGCCGGATTTCTCACCGTCCTCAAAGCTGCCTTCTATCATCACGTTGCCATTCTCGTAGTAGCTTTTGTATTTGCCCACATAGGTCTGATTATCGGGGCCGACCTGATATTGCTCCCTGATCTTTTGTTTCTGCGCATCATAATAGTGTCGTACCACTTTCTGGGGATAAGCCCAAAGCGGAAGACACAACATGATCACAACCAAAATGGATTTCATAAGCTCCTGTCACAGCCGCGATGGTGCGGCCACGGTATTAAACGCGAGTGTACAGCGATTGTTGTTGGGTTTCCGGCGTTAGACATTTTCGAGCACGATCGCCGAGGCACCGCCGCCGCCATTGCAGATACCGGCCACGCCGATCGTTGCATTCCGCTGTTTCAGCACGTTAATAAGCGTCGCCATGATCCTTGCGCCGGACGCGCCCAGCGGGTGACCAAGAGCAACCGCGCCACCATTAACGTTCACAGTTGACGGATCAAGTCCCAGCTTGATATTGTTGGCGAGCGCTACCGCAGAGAAAGCCTCGTTTATCTCGTAGAAGCCGACGTCTTTTTTGTCGACGCCCGCGTGCTTCATCGCTTTGGGGATGGCCAGCGAAGGCGTTGTCGTAAACCACATCGGATCCTGCGCGGCGTCAGCGAAACCGCGGATCCGCGCCAGCGGTTTCAACCCGAGAGCTACAGCTTTCTCCTTGCTCATCAGCACCAGCGCGGATGCGCCGTCGTTGATGGTCGAGGCATTGGCCGCAGTAACAGTTCCGTCCTTGGTGAACGCTGCCTTGAGACCCGGTATCTTTTCGAAATTTACGTTCCTGTACTCTTCATCTTCGGAGAATGTGGTCACATTGCCCTTCCGGTCTTTCACTTCTACGGGCACTACCTCATCGCGGAATTTGCCCGATTTCCAGGATTCGGCCGATCGCTTGTAGGAATTGATAGCATAGTTATCCTGATCTTCTCTTGTGATCTTCATCTCCTTCGCCGTGTTGTCGGCGCATACGCCCATAGCGCAGTGGTTGTACACATCGGTTAATCCGTCGAATTGAAGACCGTCGATCAGTTCCCCATTGCCGTAGCGATAACCGTAACGCGCCTTCAAAAGATAATAGGGGATGTTACTCATACTCTCCATCCCGCCCGCGACTACGACATCATTTTGCCCGAGCATGATCGATTGCGCGCCGAACATCACCGCCTTCATCCCGGAAGCGCAGACCTTGTTGACAGTCGTACAGGGGATCTCAAAACCAAGACCTGCCCCGGCGGCCACCTGCGTTGCGGGAGCCTGCCCCAGGCCGGCGGAAACAACGTTACCCATAAAAAGCTCCTGCACAAGTTTGGGATCGACACCAGCTCTGGCGAGGGCTCCTTTCACGGCTGTCGCGCCGAGCTCAATGGCAGAGACACCCGCAAGACTACCCCCAAAGCTTCCGATCGGCGTGCGTACCGCGGAGATGATGTATACTTCTTTCATGATTATTTGTTTAGTCAGACATGGCCTGATCCAGGACGCATGCCGGTGTAATTCCCAGTGATGACAGCCGTAACTACCAGTCAGGTTTGTTGCGGTCCCTCGTCTGTGTCGGCTTCCGCTTTTGCTGCTGGAGATATTGTTTCTCCTGATTCTTCATCGCCTCAAGGATCATCCGCGCTTTCTCTTCGCTTATCTTCATTTCCTCAAGCTTTTCCCGGTCGAGATTAGGCATCTCCTCTTTTTCAGCATTCTTCTTTTCCTGTTGTTCCTGCTGCTCCTTTTCCTCCTGCTCTTTCTTCTCCTGTTCCTGCTTCTCTTTATCTTTTTGCTCCTGATCCTTCTGTTGCTCGTCCTTGCTCTGTTCGTCCTTCTTCTGCTGATCCTGGTCCTGTTTTTCCTGCTCTTTCTTTTCCTTGTCCTCCTGGTTCTGCGGATCCTGTTTCTGTTCGTCCTTGTTTTGTTGCTGTTTCTCTTCCTCCTGTTTCTTCTTCTCGTCGAGCTTCTTCTTCAACATCTCGTAGTTAAAACGCGCATCGTCGTTTGACGGTTCAGCCTTGATGGCCTGCTTGAAAAGGCTCAGCGCTTCTTCCGCTTTCCCTTGCTGATTCGCCATCAGGCCGAGCTGTTGAAAAGCTTTCGACTTAATATCAGATTTGGGACTTTGTGTAACGGCCTGGTAGTGACTGTAGGCGTTGGCCGTATCCTTTGCCAGGTAGTATGCATTTGCAAGGTTGATCAATACCTCGTCTTCCCGGACACCGAGGGAATCGACAAGTAACTTATAGTGACCGATGGCGGCGGCATATTCCCCTTTTTTGAAAGCATCCTCGGCCGCGGATTTGGCAGCATTGATCCGTTTCACCGTGGCTGGATCCACTGAAAGAAGCAGGGCAAAGGCGATCAGCAACAAACCTTTCATATATGAACCGTTTTTACATTCAGCATGACATCCAGCAATAATAAGACCATTGCGAGAGCAAGAAAGTAAAAGTACTTATTTGCCGTTACATCCACGAGCCGCGCATCCCTCAATTCCCCTTCGATCCTGCTGATGGTGTTGATCATGCGCGAAACATCGTTCTTACTTTCGTTGATCTCAAAATACTGACCGCCTGTTTTATCGGCGATGGATCTCAGCGACCTCGAGTTCAGCTTCGTGACGACCGTGTTGCCATCTTTATCGCGTTTAAGACCGTTGCCGGCGTAGATGTTGCCTCCTTTTTCCGTTCCCACGCCTAATGTGAACAGCCGGATGTCCCGGCTTTCGATCTCGCTCACGTACTCATCTGTTTCCTGACCAAAGTCCTCGCCATCACTGATGAGTATGACAACCTTCGACTTTGTTTCCGAAACCTGTTCCTTTTCATCGGTTAATTTGTCCAGCGCCATACGAAGGGCCGGACCGAAGTCCGTTCCCCCGACTGGCACAAGACCAGTGTTCATCGTTTCGATGAAAAGGTTGAGCGCATTCTGGTCGTAGGTCAGCGGGCACTGCATGAAGGCCTCCGATCCAAAGATGATAATCCCGATACGGTCGGAGTTGAACGCCGATACGAGCTTTTTCATTTCGTTTTTTACTTTCTCGAGCCTGGTGGGCTGGATATCGAAGGCGTCCATCGACTTTGACAGGTCGACGCAAATAACGATGTCCTTTCCAATGGATTTGACCTCCTTTTTCGATCCGCCGAATGACGGGCCGAGGATTGCCAGGATCAGCAACGCGAAGAACAGGGTCCGGATGAAAAGTTTTATGAATACGCTTGTGAAGGGAGTGTTGAGGGTCTTCGCTACGTGAATGACCCGGAACAGGTACAGTCCGTAAAAGGCCACAAAGCCTATTATGAATATCAGTTCCGTCGTCCCAAGATCTCTGTACCAGGCCACAGCTTACATGTTTTTTGCAATTAAGTCCGTTTTGATGAAATATGGAAATGTGGGCTGGGACACCTCGGGAAATTCTCAGACGCGCGTTCAGGAGCAGACTCCGCTGACGGCGGTTATGCCCCGGATCAATCGCCAAAGTACTTCTTTAGCAAAGAACGGAGCTCCTCATACTTATAGGTTTTGGTAAAGAACTCGGTGGCTCCCAGTTTTCTGGCCTTGTCGATCTGTCCAGGCTGTGAAGTGGTGGAGTAAACGATAACGGGGATGTTCTGCAGGATCTTGCTCTTCTTTATTGCCGCCAGGAACTCAAATCCATTCATGCGCGGCATGTTCAGGTCCAGGAAGATATAGTCAGGAATTGTTTCCTCGTTGTGTAAAAGCTCGAGTGCGCGATCACCATCAGGAGCAACCAGACACAAGGCAGTCGGACAAACATCGCTCATTGCGCTGAGGAAAACTTCCTGATCGTCAGGATCGTCGTCGACCAGTAGACAAATTTTAGGTTCTTTCATACAACCACACGGTCCGCCCTACATGAGAAGGAAGGACGCCACCGCGGCGTTAATCAGTTTCGATAATAAGATACGAGTAAATCTTTGCCGCTTGTATCGCCCCGGATTTTTGGTCGTAAATATGATGTAAGGAATCGGCGAATAATCAACGATTTTGACAAGGGTTGAAAACGCTGTGTAAACGGCTCGACGGTATCCTATAATCCCCACGGTCACGAACGGCCGCTCAACCCCTTGAATCAGCAGCTTGTCGCAACCTCTTATGGCTGCTGTAAAAAATTCGTTTTCTTCAATACATGAACAAATCGGCACTTGTTGAAACTTTGGTGTTGAGTGAGAAAAATCATTCGATCGTCAAAATCAAAATGGTGAATATCGAAAAGCCAATCATCGGAGCCGTGCAAAAGGTTCTAAACCAAATTATCATTCTCAAGCCTTCAGCTGCGGAACCCATCACGCTGACCTTTGGAGATATTGAGTCGGTACATTACCCAAGCGAGACATTTTTCTCGCGGTTAATTCAGAATTTCCAAAACCTTACACGGAAAACGCGGTAGACCACACTCGCCAGGCCTTACACGCCTTTAGAGAAATCACAGAAATTTAGTGGAGTTCTAACTTTGCAGACTTGAGGATGGAGGCGAGTATTTCTTTCATCTCGCGGTAAGAAACGGGTTTCAAAAAGAAGTCTGAGGCTCCAAGCTTTTCACATTTTTTTCGCTCGTCGGGATTATTGGATGTCGTACACATGACCACCGGGATGTGAGCGGTGTTTTTGTTGCCTCTGATTTCGGTCAGACATGACTTTCCATCCATCAGTGGCATATTGATATCGAGGAAAATGATATCGGGATACTTGCGGTCGCTCAGGAGAGACAAAGCAGCGAGGCCATCCTGGGCTGTGAGGCAGACGTAGGCTGCGTCGATTGCTGCTATTGCTTCCTGAAAAATCTGGCGATCATCCGGGTCATCATCCACGTAGAGGACTGTCATAACTTAAGATACGAAAAAGCCGGCGGCCGGTCAATCCGTATTTGCTGCAACAACAGCTAAAACATTACATCTTGCGGGTAAAGCTGGAAAGCCGAAAGGTGATTACCGGCTGGTAAGGTAACGCGCCTATTTATCGAATTCCCGTATCGGGTAGATGCTTACGATCTGATCGAACAAGATGATTGTTTCGCTTTTGTCGTTATCGGATACCAGTGTAACGCGCGTACCGGTGTCTTCCCTCACAATCTCCTTTACAGTACAAATCTTTACGATCAACTTTCCGTCGCTGTTATAACAGACGGCCAGTTGATGATTAGACGACTGGCTCTGCCACAGCCCAGAATAGATACCCGGCTTATCGCGGATAACGCCAACGTTTGCCTCCATGCTTCTCATGATCCAGTTTGCCCGGAAGAATCTAAAAACGTTCCCAGTAAAAAAAAGGCAAAACGAGGTTACGCATCCACAAAACGGGGAGCAGCCTGAATAGGTATTCAAGGCCTTCTTTTCGCACCATGCGATGGGCGACCGGCGTATAGGCCTATACGTTAGACAGCGCGCTGAGGGCGCCCGGGGTATGTGAATGACTTGATGTTCTGAAAATGTTAAATGTTGCTCGATTCGATCCCTTAGTGATAACGGAGGGTTTGTTGCTTTCCGGGTGATGGATCCTCATAGATCGTTTTGAGTGGAAAGACCTTTTCAATGTCCTGCAAAAACAGCACGTGAACAGGCAAAGGAATGCCGTTCAGATCTTTTTCTTTTAAGATAACCACCTTGTCGTGCTCGACATCGTCGTCGAGAATGTTCTCGACTGCGCACATATATAAGCCTGTTCCGAGAGATGATGACCATATTCCGATGACATTCCCGTTCTCCCGGCTGTTGATCAGTTCATGAAGAATGCTTCTCGGTTCCGTAATAATTCCCTGCATCGCGATGCGTTTGGAAAA
>CBFGXV010000127.1:0-6999 GCA_965652755.1 uncultured Chryseosolibacter sp.
ACCAAGGGTTGAGCTGGATCGTCGAAGCGCAGCAGGCAAACGGCGGATGGGGCGCGGGAAGTCACCAGCGCCAGCAGATCACCAATCCCCACGCGGTGGAAACTGATCCCGCGACAACGGCCATGGTTGCAATGGCCATGCTGCGGAGCGGAACTACATTGACGAAAGGCCAGTACGCTGACAACCTGGCAAAAGCGCTCGAACATCTTCTCAACGCCGTGGAAACCGCGCCGCAGCAAAGTGTCAATATCACAAACCAGACAGGAACGCAAATTCAGACCAAGCTGGGAAACAACATCGATGTCATCCTTACATCGCAATTCCTCTCGAACATTCTGCCGCACCTAAAAAACGATCCCCAAATGCGGAACAGAGTTAAG
Organism: uncultured Chryseosolibacter sp.; assembly: GCA_965652755.1. Lineage (GTDB taxonomy): Bacteria > Bacteroidota > Bacteroidia > Cytophagales > Cyclobacteriaceae > Chryseosolibacter. Next base: position 381 of record CBFGXV010000127.1, read on the forward strand.
AAGTGCCAGGACATTTGTGTCAGCAAGATCCAGCGAGCACAGGATACAAATGGAAGTATTGCGGGGTCCGGGTGGGCTGGAGTACTGCAGTCTTCATTTGCCACGAATGCCCTCGAAGCTGCTGAAGCAAACGGAACGGAAGTCGACAAAAAGGCACTTGAAAAAGCGCGCGCATTTCAGAAGAATAATTACAATACAAAGACCGGGGATGTCAATACCGACCTCGGCGCCGGTATTGTATTGTACTCGGTAACAGGATCGGTTCGCGCCAGTGCAAAAGAGGCACGCAAGGTTGAGGAGGAAGTTGGCAAAGCCAAACGCGAAGGAAAACTTTCGCAGTCGGCAGCACCCTCAGCTGAAAACCTTCAGAAAATAGGCTTCGAAAAAGATGACGCATTGCAATACGCTACCGCATATGAAGTTTATCAGTCTGCAAAAGTGGAAGCTCAACGTGAGGACGTTATGAACGGTTTTGGCAACAACGGCGGCGAAGAGTTCCTCAGCTACCTTCAAACAGGCGAGAGCATGATCATCAACAAGGACGCAACCTGGCAGCAATGGTATGACAACATGAGCGGAAGATTGCTGAAGATCCAGAATAATAACGGCAGCTGGCAGGGCCACCATTGCATTACCAGCCCCGTTTTTTGCACCGCAACATGTCTTTTGATCCTTGCCGTAAACAACGATGTGAATTCCCTGATGGAGTTGGGCGGCAAATAACATCACACAATAATGCACGTGCCCGCAGCAGCGTCCATGCGTTCTGCGGGCACATTTGTATCCAATTTATCGTGCGTTTCCGGACAACAAGCGGTCACATGTGAACAGAAGGTTTTCAGCAACCACGCATTTCGGGCTGTATTGCAACGGTTGAAAAAAAGTACAGTCTTTGTGTTACTAATATCCGCGCGGGGAGTTTACCTGGACGGGTGGACCTTCGCTAACCAATCCAGGACTACTATGATAAAAAATTACCTCACCGTTGCTTTCCGTTCGTTGACGCGAAACAAACTCACATCATTCATTAATATCGCGGGGCTTGCCCTTGCCATGTCGTGCAGCCTGCTCATTGTATTCTTCATCAAAGACGAGTTGTCATATGACCGCTACCACACCAAGGCAGATCGCATCTACAGGGTCACCAGAAATTTCATCTCACCGGACGGCTCTGTAAATCTCCATCTCGGCCACGTCGCTCCACCGTTTGGCCCGCTGTTAAAAAACGATTTTCCGGATTTTGAGGAAGTTGTCAGAACCTTGCAACAACGGGTCCTGGTTTCATACGAGGAAAACGGGGAACAAAAGAAAGCTTTCAATGAATCCAATTCGTTTTTCTCGGAGCCTGACATATTTAAAATATTCGACATACCCGTTCTGGCGGGAAACAATGAAAAAGCGCTGAGCGATCCATTTCATGCGATGATGTCGGAAACGACTGCCAAAAGATATTTTGGCGATGAGCAGGCAATTGGAAAGACCATCCGTATCGGAAATCAATATGATGTGGTTGTCAGCGGGGTATACAGGGATTTTCCGGATCAATCCCACTGGCATCCTGACATGCTTGTTTCCTTTTCAACATTGAACGATTCAACAATTTACGGAAGACGCAGACTGGAAACTAACTGGGGCAACAACTCATTTTCGACCTACATCCTCGTGAACGAACCTTTCGATGCCGCAAAAACAGAAGAACAGTTTCCGGAATTTCTCGACAGGCATATGGGACCCGCCATGGGAGACTCCGATGCCCCGATGCCTTCCACGTGGACAACGCTGTTCCTTCAAAAAGTTACCGACATCCACCTGCATTCTCATTTGGATTCGGAAATCGAATCGAACGGAAATATCAACAACGTATACATGATGGGGGTCATCGGCATATTCATCACACTCATCGCCTGTTTCAATTTCATCAACCTGTCTACCGCCCGCGCAACAAAGCGCGCAAAGGAGGTCGGACTGCGGAAAGTAGTGGGAGCCTTCCGGACACAACTCATCGGACAATATCTCAGCGAGTCAATCCTCACATCGTTTCTCGCGCTCGCACTATCTCTTGGCATCGCTGGATTAGCGATTCGCTGGCTGAACGGGTTTACAGGAAAGGATCTTGCGCTTGATCTTCTGCATGGTGGTATGGGCATCTACCTGATCTTGTTCGCATTTGGTATCGGCATATTCGCCGGAATTTATCCGGCTTTCATTATTTCATCGTTCAAACCATCCACGATCCTCAAAGGTCAGCAGGGTACCGCCCGCGGACGCGCCGGCCTGCGCAAGACGCTCGTGATCGTACAATTTTCAATCAGCATCGTACTCATTATAGCCACGCTGATAACCTTCAGTCAATTGCAGTATATGAACGACCGCAATCTTGGTTACAACAAGGACCAGATCGTCACTCTGCGTTTCTTTAATGAACTCGCCTCGTCGTATGATGCCTTTTACAACGAATTACTAAAGCATTCATCGATCAGAAACGCCGCCCGCTCAAGCCGGATACCAACGAGCAGGCTATTGGACTCCCAGGGATCGGCCCAGGTTCAAAAAGGTGATTCACTGGCAAACACGAACGTCGTTCTCAAGAACATCCGGATCGACCAGGAGTTTTTCGACACATACGAAATACCCTTCGTGGCAGGAAGAGATTTCTCGAAAGAGATCAAGACCGATGATTCGCTCGCTTTCGTCCTTAATGAATCCGCCGTCGCGATGATGGGCATGACGCCGGATGAGATCCTCACCCGCGATTTTCAATATGGCGGGGTCAGAGGCAGGGTGATTGGTGTAGTCAAGGATTTTCATTTTGAATCACTTCACGAACCGATTGTTCCGCTTGTGTTCCATCCCGCGCGATTCTTCGGAAATATTTCCGTGCAGGTACCAGGCAGCCAAATGCAGGATGCGCTCGCCCACATCGAAAAGGTTTGGAAGGAGTTTGTTCCCCAGCGGCCATTCGAGTACAGCTTCCTTAGCATGCAATACGAAGACCTGTATTCCGGTGAACGCAAACAGGGACAGTTGTTTATTGCTTTTTCCGCGCTTGCGATCTTTATTGCCAGTCTCGGACTTTTCGGACTTGCCACATTCAATACACTTCAAAGGATCAAAGAGATTGGTATCCGGAAAGTACTCGGCGCTTCCGTTGTCAACATTGTTCAACTGTTGTCCAGGGAAATGATCATTCTCATTTTGATTGCGAATGTAATAGCGTGGCCGGTTGCATGGTACTTTATGGATCAATGGCTCGATACCTTTGCATACCGGATCGAAGGCAACCTTCTTCTCTACCTTTTCGCTGCCGTTGCTGCAATAGTAATCGCCCTCGTCACAGTCGGAACTCAGACCGTGAAAGCAGCCATGTCAAATCCCTCAGAAACGTTGCGCAATGAATAAAAAAAACCTGCCCGATTGGGCAGGTTACCATTGGCTGTATTGCGAATTATAAGATGCGGGTCAGAAAGAAGATGGACGCTGCTGAGCTAGCGAGCATAATCAACAAACCCAGTGCTCGGTTTTTATTTATATGGTCCATAATTATAAAACAAAAAAGTAAATCCTTTGGTTTCCCGGACCATGGGCGATGTTATTTCCCTTCCATGTTGTCTTCCACACCGTCACCGCCGAGGCTATAATTATTGTTTTCCTCGTCTTCCGAGCCGATAGCCTCGTTCTCGTCGTCCAGTTCAGAACCGGGAACATCGAGATCCTGACCTGCCATGTCTACTGGCCAAACGCGGTTCTTCAGCAATTGCTCGTCTTCTCCCATATCCATGCTCAGGTCTTTGGGGCCAAGGGCCTGTAAATCCTCCTCGGTCACGTCCGATTCATTCACCGGCTCGCCATCGAGCTCACTGTCGCTGTCTTCTTCGCGCAGTACCGGCCGCTCCATGCCAGGGCGGTCATTGCGATCCTCAATCCCTACTGAAGGGAGAAGAGGATCCTCGTCAATGCTGTTTGGATCAGTGACAACGGGCTCATTGATATTAAGGTTCTCAGTGCCGATCATACGCGAAAAATTCTCTACATCCATGCCGACCCGATGCGTGTTCATCCTGTTCATGATATCCTCACTTGCCGGATACTCACCCGGCAATTTTTTCTCACGTGGATCTTTCCCGGATTTGTTCAACGCATCATTTCTCTTTCTGTCATCCTGAGAATGATCAGGTGTTTTGTTTTTTCTGGATTTCATAATACATATTTTAAGTTAGAGGAGGGCTTAGCCGGAGAAGATCCGCGTGACTGGAATTAAAAATCTCATGCCTTTGAACCACCGGCTATTGAATTGTCACGTTTTGCCTTTGCGATCCCAGTGATCCTTAATGAGATTTCCATTGCCGTCACGCAGCAGTGTGCGCGTGTATCGCGCACCTTTGATCGTACCGTCTGCCTGCTTCGTGCCGACGAACACGACAATGGGATTCCCTTCGTGATCGGTCTTCACAGCCAGATCTACTCCCCTGAATTTCATATTCAGCATTGAAGATGGTTCGTATCTCTTTGCCAGCTTCAACAAAAGCGAGTCATTCAACTTCATTCAGTTACCTATCAAATTGCGCGATACAAAACCATTCCTGTACGTAGGTGTCGTTGTACAGACGATCGGAACTCGGCACAGTATTGTTCTGAAACAGAAAAACGATCTGTTATGAAAAAGCTAATATTCCTACCGTTGGTACTTGTGGTACTTGCGACCATAACGTCGGTTGCACAAAACCCTGTCCCCGACCCTGACACAACGCAAAATCCGATACAGGAAGGCGATCCGGCCCTTGAAACGCTGCCGCCGCGACTGGACTATGTAGACGACAAAAAAAGAATCACGCCGCAGGAAGTTCCTGACGTGGTAAAGCAAACACTCGAGAGCAGCGCCCAGTACACAGACTGGCAGAAAGCAACCATATACCACGACAAGAACAAGGACGAGTATCTTGTAGAGTTCGCCAGCGAGGGTAAGACAACTACGTACCGGTTCAATAAAGAGGGAAAGCCGGTGGTGGAGGAAAAGTGACGGCGGCATTGCGTAGATAACGCTCTACAAATAACCCCGATCGCCAAAGTATTAACGTTGGTACAAAGATTTGAATAAGAAAAGCAGGTACGAGTGTACCATCCGGCAGGTAGAGGAGCCGGCAATATTCTCTCATTCTAAATTTAAACACTAGGATTATGTTACGCTGGTCAGTTATCTTTTTTGTTATCGCAATCATCGCTGCGATATTTGGGTTTGGTGGAATTGCAGAGGGCGCCGCTTCTATTGCAAAAGTTTTATTCTTCATATTTCTGGCGCTCTTTATCATTACTATTTTGTTCGGGGCAAGCTTGTTCAAAAAGTGACGCTTCTAAAAATGCGGGAAGTAGAGGCAATGAAGATTTTGCCTTTACTTCCTTTTTGTTTCAGAGGTCCGACTAACTATGAAAATTAACGATACTGACTCACCATTTAATTCTGCTATTGCATGGGCGGCCGCTGGTGTCGGCGTATTTCTCGTCGCCCAGGCGATCTCACGCGAGTTTTCGAAATTGAACCTTAACGGCAAAATCGTTCTCATCACGGGAGCCTCAAGAGGTTTCGGCCTGGTGCTGGCCCGGCATCTGGGCGACAGGGGCGCGAAGCTCGCCATTTGGGCGAGGTCGGCAGATGATCTCGAGCTTGCGCGCCAGGAGCTTGATGCGAGAGGCATTGAAGTCATAGCGATGACGGTTGATGTCACGGTGAATGAAGAAGTGAAGACGGCAGTGGGCGATGTGATCAGGCGTTTTGGAAGGATCGATGTCCTCATCAACAACGCCGGCATCATACAAGTGGGTCCGCAGCAGGTAATGGGTGTCGAGGAGTATCAGGTGGCGATGCAGACAAATTTCTGGTCGCATCTGTATACAATGCACGCAGTGATCCCGCATTTTATTTCGAAAGGAGGAGGCCGCATCGTCAACATCACGTCGATTGGCGGCAAGCTCGCGTTGCCGCATCTGCTGCCATATACTGCCAGCAAGTTCGCCTCCGTCGGATTGTCTGAAGGAATGCATGCCGAATTAAAAAAATACAATATTCTTGTCACTACTGTCATTCCCAACCTCATGCGGACTGGAAGTCCCAGGCGTGCGGATGTAAAAGGTGACCACAAAAAGGAATACGCGTGGTTCAAGCATGCCGACTCCAATCCACTGTTAAGCCAGGATCCTGACGTCACTGCCGCGCGTATCATTCGCGCTATCGAATATGGCGAAGCGGAAGTAACATTGTCATTAACGGGCAAGATCGCCACAGTAGTAAAAGGTTTTGCACCCGGATGGGTGAGCCTGCTCATGGGAATCGCCAACAGATTCTTACCCGAGGCGGTAACCGGTGATGACCGTACGCTGAAAGGCTGGGAGGCGGAATCGAACTTATCGCACGGCCCCATATCAAACCTCTCAGACAAGGCTGCCGCGAGAAATAAGGAGATGTAGAATGACGAATGTAGAATGCAGAATGACGAATGCGGAAATAGCATGGTTAATCATTCACTCGGCGTTGGACATTAACCCGGTCTCACGGTCATCTCAACGAAACGACTCTCATCATTCGTGATTCGTAATTGACAATAATCAGCTTTAAAATATCAATTAC
>CBFGXV010000128.1:0-6993 GCA_965652755.1 uncultured Chryseosolibacter sp.
GCAATGAGAGCTGACGCCAGCGAGTTGATGCTGCTCCTGTGGTTTTGCACGAAGCTCCGGTAGTCGGGAGAATAATAGATGGTTGAATCCGCAAGTCCGCGGAACTGGAAGTTCTCCAGCATGTTCTTGTAGCTGAGCTCCGTGTTCACCAATTCCGTTTCAGGGTTTGGATTGAAGACAGGCAGAATTCGATAAGCATTGCCTTCCTGAACAACATACGGCGTTAAATCGACATTGAACTGGGATAACGATGTATTGTTTACATACAAGGGCCTCTCCCAATTGGCGGTGGCGAGTACATCCAGCATGGCCAGGTCTTTTTTCTCCAGCCCATTTCCGCGGACACGTAAACGCATTTCAGGTACAATCAGGCTGTCGAGCTCCTTCGGCACAATGCCCATCGCGCGGACCTTTTCAACGTCCACCTTCAACGTGAACTCCTTGGTCGGAACCGCATTAGCGGAGGCGTAAAGGCGCAAACCTTTATGATCCTTCTTCAAAAGTTCAAGATATTGTTTCAGGTCAACCGAATTGATCTTCGCATCGTAGAAAGGGAGATAATCATTGGGACCACCCTGTCTGTAGTTTTCTTTCGTCAGCGTGTAGGGGAAAGGTTCTGATTCATAGGTCTGACGCATGGTCTGGTATACATACCAGTCAGTGTTGTAGTAACTCAGTACGACCACGCGTACATCCGTCCGGACACCTTCTACCTCTTGTGAGTACCACAGGGGGAAAGTGTCATTATCGCCACCGGTGAAAAGAATACCATTTGGTGCACATGATTGAAGATAATTGATCGCGGAATCCACGGAAAAATACCTTCTCGAACGGTCGTGATCATCCCATCCCTGGAAAGCCATCAGCGCCGGCGCTGACAGACAGATAAGCGTTGCAGCGATCCCTGCTGTTCTGAGATTGCGCAAGGCCTTCGATAACATTTCTGCTAAGGCGATCACTGCAAAGCCAACCCAGAAGGAAAATGCGTAATACGATCCTGTGTAAATGTAATCGCGCTCACGCGGTTCGGTCGGCGGCGAGTTCAGATATATAACAAGCGCCACCCCGGTAAGAACAAACAGAAGCGCGACAACGACAAAATTCTTTGTGTTGTTCACAGACTGATAGAACATACCTACCAGCCCCAGGACGAAGGGGATCATAAAGAAGTTGTTCCTTCCTTTATTCTCCTCCAGAGTTTGCGGGAGTTTTTCAAACCATTGTCGCGGTCCGAGCCAATCGGCATTCTGGTTGTCGCTCTGTCTGCCTGCAAAGTTGAAAAAGAAATACCGGACATACATCCACCCGATCTGGTGCGAGAACATGTAATAAATATTGTCAGAGAAAAATTTAGGTTTTTCCCCTTCCTGCAAGCCTAGCAGATCCCTGTAAATCTGCTGGTGCTGAGGATCCGTACTCCAGATCCGTGGCATGATGGTCTGATCTTTCGCTGAATAGCGATAGGAGATCTTTCTGTCGGTGATCTCATACTTGTCTTCACCTTTAACATAGATCGGTTCGCCTTCATCATATCCTTCAAGCTGAGCAGTAAAGTACTGACCATACATCAACGGCCGGCTTCCGTATTGCTCGCGCTTCAGGTAACGAACAAAGCTCATCACATCCGAAGGATCGTTTTCATTTATCGGAGGATTGAAGTTCGCGCGTATGAGGATCATTGCATAGGAAGAGTATCCAATGAGTATGAAAGTAGTCGCGAGCAAAAAAGTGTTCAATATGGGTCTGCCGTTTTTCTGCGCGTATCGGATCCCATAAATAAGCGCGGAGAGGAGTATGAGGGCAAATACGATAACTCCCGAGCCGAACGGCAGGCCAATGCTGTTTACAAAGAAGACCTCGAAGCTGCCCGCCATCGTGGGAAGGCCGGGAATAATAAGATTGTTGATGAAAAATATAATAACAAGGCTGATGATCATCGTCAGGATCACACCCCAGCGTCCTGGTTCATATTTTTTGAAGTAATAGATCAGGGCGAGTGCAGGAATTGTTACGAGGTTCAGCAAGTGAACGCCAATCGACAGCCCCATCATATAAAAAATGAGGATCAACCACCTGTTAGCCTTGGATTCGTCCTCGATCAAATCCCACTTGAGCATGGCCCACACCACAAACGCGGTGAAGAACGAGGACATCGCATAGACTTCCGCTTCGACGTTTGAGAACCAGGCTGAATCGCAGAAGGTGAAAGTCAGCGCTGCCACCGCGCCGGCGCCCATCAGGACCCAGGTACGGTCTGTTGTCAGATCTTCCACCGCACGTACCCGCATCAGTTTGCGACCAAAAAGGACTGTTGACCAGAAAAGGAACAAAGAGGTAAAGGCTCCGGCCAAAACGCTGCTGAAGTTGATCCAGTAGGCGACTTGTGTCTCATCCCCGAAAGAAAGGAAAGAGAACATGCGGCCAATGAGCAGGAACAAGGGCGCCCCCGGCGGGTGCGGCACTTCAAGTTTATACGATACAGCAATGAATTCACCGCAATCCCAATAACTCGCAGTCGGCTCCATGGTCATCCAGTACACAACCAATGCTATCGTAAAAACCGCCCAACCTGTCAGGTTATTGACCTTTTGAAAATTATGGTTCATGATGAGATCTTGTAAGAAACTTAAGCCGCGAAAATAACGAGGATTATTCAGATTTCTGGCTTTTTTTCTCGCGCAAAGGCGAGGTTAAAAAAACCTGAAGGCAGCGGTTTTATTGAGATTCGCTGCATTGACTGTGTCTTGGGAGTGGTCCTTTTGGGGGTACCTTATTTGTAAACGATCACATAAAAGCCCAGCCAAAGAAAAAAAAGAAGGATATACGAACAGGCGACAATCAACCAGACGATTTTCTTCTCTTTCCGGGCATAGTGGTGGATTCCTGAAGCAAGTAAGAACCAGTAGCCAACTTCAAAGAGGTTCAACGCGCGCAGCGGATAAGCCCACCGGCTATCAATCGCATAATAATCGAAAAAATGCATCAGCGAAAAGGGATAAAAGGCGCGAATGTCGTGGTAGGTTGGATCCGTCTGGATCGCCATGAACCAGCCGATCTTCAGGATTTCCGGCAGCAGAAATATAAATTCGGCGCCGATCACCACTCCCCAGCACTGCGAATAGGTGACCCGGTATCCAAACATGAAGCACCCCACCCAGATGACAAATGCGATAACGGTGAATTTCCACAGGTAAACGAACGGTATTGAAACGTACTTGAGCCCGTTGATCATCCGCAGCACCATCCCTTCCGGCTTGTCCTGCAAAAATTCAAAGGCTGCAGTTTCGTTTTCAATAAATGAGATTTTTACGAACAGCAATGCCAAGGTGCTCAGGCAGAGCAGGATAAACAGCAGTCTTTTGTCGGCAGCAAATAATGACTTAGTTTCGCTTTCGTTTATAGGGGGAGAATTAACCAATCTGATCGTGCGTTAGGGTTCTTATGAAGGTTTCAGACAAATATAAGCGGTCCGCGATGTTTATTCTTTTTGCTAAGCCCGGTTCGTTGGCGTTCCTGCTCTTTTCTCTTTGGTTCCTGGTGGCCTCCTCCAATTCATTCGCCCAGGCCGGGGCAGAAAAAGATAGTACGATCATTCTTCTGGCGGACAAGCAGGTGCAGCTTGAATGCACCCAGGGCCTCAACGATCTTTACAACTTCAGGTTTCAGGAGGCGGAGGCGGAATTTCTGAATTTAAAACAGCAATACGGCTGGCATCCATTGCCGTACTTTCTCATGGGTTTGAGCGATTGGTGGAAGATCATGCCGAACACTAAAAATACGGCCTACGACGATTCTTTTCTCGCTTACATGGATACGACTATTCAGGTGGCTGAACGCCTATATAAAGAGTATCCTGTGTACAAAGCCGAAGCGGCCTTTTTTCTCGCGGCGGCTTACGGATTTAAAGGCAGGTTATATTCTGACGAGGAAAGGAAAAACTGGCGCAAGGCCGCTACCGTTGGAAAGAACGCTCTTAATTACCTGGAAGAAAGCAGAGGCAATCACCATCTGAGTCCGGAGCTTGTTTTTGGCGATGCGCTCTATAATTATTTTTCGGTGTGGGTACCTGAGAACTACCCTGCCTTGAAGCCGTTGTTGTGGTTCTTTCGCAAAGGCGATAAACAACTCGGACTGCAGCAATTGAAGGAGGTGTCATACAACGCGTTTTATACACGCACAGAAGCGATGGTGTGGCTGATGCGGATTCTGAACAGCTACGAGAATGATCAATTCCAGGCGTTGCAGATCAGTCAATACCTTGTTGAGAGTTATCCGAACAATCCTTACTTCCACCGGTACTACGCGCGGATGCTATATCAGGTGAGCCGGTATGCGGAAGCGGAGCCTGTCTGCAGGGAAATACTTGCCCGGATAGACAGCGGGATGACAGGCTATGAGGCGACAAGCGGCCGTTATGCGGCGTTCTTTCTCGGACAGATATACGAATCAAAAAGGAACCTCGACGAGGCGGCCAAATACTATGCGCTGTGTGTAAAATATGCGGAGGAAATTGGCGCAGTCGACTCCGGGTACTATTTGTACTCGCTGATCTCGCTTGGGGAGATACATCAGGCACAGGGAAACAAAGCCGAAGCGAAACGATATTTCGAAATGGTGAAGAAGAAAGCCGACCGTAAGGACGTGGCCTTCAAAGATGCAAAGCGAAAATTGAAGCGGCTGGAGAAGGGTGATTGAGAACCTCAACTTTATTCTTGATCCATGTAATAAAATCCACTATTTGATAAAATTACCTTGAAGGGACCAGGGTAAATTTATCTCAGGGTGGTATTTGCAGCCTGAAAGGCTTAATCGTACTACCTGCATAAACCGCTTACCAAAGTTTCCCCGCTTGGAACTCCGCGATTTCATTGTCACGCCCATCGTTATCATTGTTGTGTATGCGGTTGCATACGTGGTGCGACCGTTGGTCACGGATGACGTGAACAGGCGGTATTTTTTTGCAGGCTTATCTGTTAAGATTATTGGCGCCCTGGCGGTGGGCTTCGTGTATCAATTCTACTATCACGGAGGAGATACTTATAATTATCATACTCACGGCAGCCGCCACGTCTGGCAAGCGTTTTGGGACTCACCTGCTGCTGGGCTGAAACTTTTCCTATCTGACGGAGGCGACCAGATTGGAATCTACGAGTATTCTTCGCGCATGCCATTCTTCGGAGATACAAGCTCATACATGGTAATTCGAATCGCGAGCATTTTTGATCTCATTACTTTTTCTGCGTATTCGGCAACAGCAGTATGTTTCGGTGTCATGAGTTTTATCGGCGGATGGATGCTCTTCTTAACGTTTTACGAAACTCGGAAGCACCTGGCAGGTAGAATCGCGCTGGCTACGCTCTTTATTCCCTCAGTGTTTTTTTGGGGATCCGGTCTGTTGAAGGATACCGTTACTCTAACCTTTCTTGGTGTAGCCACGTATTGCATATGGAGAATCGCGAACACAAAACGCATCAAGCTGCAGTATTTAGTCCTTTTAGCCCTATCTCTATACATTATCTTTGCTATCAAGAAATACATCCTGTTGTCGTATTTGCCCGCGGTGTTACTGATGCTGTCCGCGAGATTAATAGCCTCTGTCCGAGGTGTATTTGTGAAGATGATGGTCCTGCCTTTTATGGGTGTGGCTGTCACCTTATGTGTTTATCTGGTTGTAGACCAGGTCGGCAAGGATGATGCTCGTTATAATTTACAGCAACTGGGCAACACGGCTAAAATCACTGCCTATGATATTGCTTTTCAGACTGGACGTGAGGCAGGGAGTACGTACGTTCTCGGCGAACTTGACGGCTCATTCGCAAGTATGATGCGGCTTGCACCGGAAGCGATCAACGTTTCCCTATTCAGGCCATACCTTTGGGAGGTTAATAACCCCCTGATGTTCATGTCCGCATTAGAAAGTATGGTGTTTCTTATTGTGACGTTAGTGGTAATTCTGAAAAGCCGTCTGGGTTTGTTAAAGTCTCTTGCTAATCCCGATATATTATTTTGCCTCGTCTTCAGTATCATCTTCGCGTTCGCCGTCGGGGTTTCAACTTACAATTTCGGAACGCTCTCCCGGTACAAAATTCCGTTAATTCCGTTCTATGTATTAGCGCTGATTTTTATTTACGATCACGTAAATAAAGAGAGAAAGCGGGACTCGTTAGATTGAACAGAATATTGTTCTATCACTTTTATTCTACCATTTTTTCCCATTTCATCTCTGAGAGCTTTGTTTTCAATCAACACTGACAGGCTATTTCGCCACCCCTCATGTGATCCAGCCAGGAAACCGTCAACGCCATGATTGATAACCGAGCTGTTTGCGCCGACGGGAGACGCGATTGCGGGTATTTCTAAGGCCATATATTGCAAGACTTTAAAGGCGCATTTTCCCTTCGCCCATTCGTCATCGGGCAAAGGCATGATGCCAATATCAAACTTTAGCAGGTCCTCTATTTCTGTGTCGACATTCCATCGTTTAAAGACAAATTTGCTCAAGTTCAAATGTGGAGCTTCGTCAGCTATCACCATGAACCGCACACTCGGGTAAGCACTTTGAACCTGTGAAATGACAGTTTCCACATTTCTTAAATATTTCAACGTAGAATTTGAGCCGGTCCACCCGATTGTTATTTCCTGCTCATGGTTGCTTACACTATGCGGTTTATGCAAAGATTCAGTATCAATGGTGGTTGGGTTGTAAATTACGTGGTTATTATACTGACGGGCGTAACGGCAGAGAAAGTCGTTCCCACAACTCACCTTGTAACTCCATTTACAGATTTTGCGGACTTTACCACGCCACTTCATGGTTCTTACAAGAAATGACTCATTCTGCTTGTCCGTAAGCCATATTGAATCGTCGAAGTCGTAAATGACACGTTTTCTGAAAACCTTAATGATCAACCATTCAATCACAGGACGACCAATGCGTACGACCTCCCTATGAACAAAAACAAAATCATATCGCGTCAAAGTGGTCAGGACCAG
>CBFGXV010000129.1:0-6986 GCA_965652755.1 uncultured Chryseosolibacter sp.
ACCCTTTCAGGCTTTCCTCAGTAAATCCATTCTCGCGCATCCAAACCCTCCCGAGCAGCCCGCGGGAATACCAGAGTCCTCCAATAAGAAAATTAGACAGGGCGGCAACGATGACAGCCCAGATGTTCAATCCTTCCATAATTGTGTTGTTTTAAGTTTGACAGATCGATCCTTCCGGCAGGATTGTTTTCACTGGAGATAAGCCTGCAGTTTTTTTTTCAAAAGATCCTCTCATCACACCACACCCGGCTTCCTGAAAATCCGCCGGAGTTTAGCTCATGGGCCTTTAGTGAGTAAGCGGTCGTTTCTTGATCATACCCCCTTTGATGTCGTTCACGCTGTTCTCAACAACAAAGGCATCTTCATCAAGCTTCGCGATTTCGGTCTTAAGTTTCTGGAGTTCCAGGCGGGTAATAACGGTGTAAATAACATCGATGTCCTGTTCGCGATGGCCTTGTTTGCCGTATCCGCTTTTTCCTTTCAGGACCGTGACGCCACGACCCATTTTTTCAATGATCGCCTTTTTGATCTCATTGCTCTTCAGCGAAACAATGATGACGCTCGTGTATTCCTCGATGCCATGGACCACGAAGTCGACTATCTTCGACGCAACCAGATAGGTGAGGATGGCGTAAAGGGCAGTCTCGATGTTTAGCAGGTAGGCCGCAACGGAAAAGATCAGGATGTTCAGTATGAGTATAAAGTCGCCGACGGTCAGGGCCGAGATCCGGCTCGTGTAGATCGCGAGGACTTCAGTGCCATCGAGCACGCTGCCTCCCCGGATGGATAAGCCGATCCCGAGGCCAAGGAAAAAACCTCCAAAAAACGAGATCAGAACCTTATCGTGAGTGATCGGTGGAAAGTGGATGAATTCAACACAGATAGCCAGCGCCACAATGGCAACCAGTGTCTTGACAGCGAATATCTTGGACACTTGCGTATAGCCTATCAGTATGAAGGGAATATTGATGAGAATGATCAGGTACGACAGTTTGATATCCGTCAGGGCGTTGACAAGCAGGGAGATCCCCACTGCGCCTCCATCGAGAAATCCATCTGGCAACAGAAACCCTTTTAATCCGAATGCCGCTGACAGTATCCCGAGAGAGATGAAAAAAGTGTCTTTGACGATCCGGACTGTGTTGATTCGCCGAACGCGGATCGCATTCAGCTCTTGTGGCGTTGCAATAGTTGCAGTTTGCGCAGTGTTCATTTACTTCCCGGGAGTGGAGTTTACCCGGAATGTAAAATAGTAAAAAATGGAGCGCATTTTTACATCTGACAAACGTTAATTTTCTACCATTGACGCGCCGGACTTACATGGGCGAGGGAAACAAAACTTTTTCAGTTTTTTGAAGATGAGATGTCAGACAGGTTTAGCCTGAGCGCTTTGCCTTGTATCCCTCGCGCTGGAGTACGTGCACAACCTTATCCCTGAGGTCACCCTGGATGAGGATTTCTCCACCTTTAACCGATCCTCCAACACCGCACTTTGATTTTACAAGCTTCCCGAGGATCTCCAGGTCATTTGCAGTGCCGACGAATCCTGATACGAGCGTGACCTGCTTGCCTGCCCGTCCGCTCTTGTCAAGGGAGACCCGCAGATTTTGCTGTGCGGCGGGCAATGTTTCAGCCTCCTCGTTGGATTGATAGGAATAGGAAAACTCTGATTCAGTCGAATAAACGATTCCATCCCTTTTCTTCCAGTCGTTCTTCTTCGCCATATCTAGATGAGTACCAGGTTGATGATGATCAATATCAGCGCACTTACATTGAGGTTGAAGCAAAATTCGACACGCCGCCGGTAAATATGCGCAAGTAATGAATTTACAAAAAGCGCAAGCGGAAAAAAAACGAGCGTCGAATACATGTATGCAACCCATGCCTTATACGTTCCGGTCGGATTCGCCACCCATATGACCGACCTGAAAACGGGCGTGACCGACAGTAACAAGCTACCCTCGCCTTCAAAATTTTCACGCGCAAAATTTTTCACGCGAAATACTTCGCCATGCCGCGTCCGGATCACGGTGTACGTATTTCCCCTGCGTGCGCTGAAGCCCTCGATGGTGTGGATGGAATCCTCCACCTGCCGATAAGGAAGCAGGTAGTCAGCGAAAAACAACACTGTAATAAATAACCCCGCACGGCTGATCCAGATCATGTAGGGAAGGAAGTCGCGCATCAGGATGTAGGAACGCGGCGGTTCTTCCGGGCGCGGCCGAGTTGTCCGCTTTCTGCGATAAGCAGGGTCCCGGTGACGGGTCGGTACAGGGCCGGCCAATATTTCAGCGAACGGATTCGCCAGTCGCGCGTCGTAAAGACTTCGCTTTTGCGCATCCCCTAGGGTGTCATAGGCCTCATTGATCTCCTGGAAGCGGTGCTTGGCATCAGGCGATGAATTCTTGTCAGGATGATAAGTAACAGCTAGCCTTCTAAATGCTTTTTTTATCTCCGATTCGCTCGCAGAAGCTTTCACACCCAGGATAGCGTAATAATCTTTCACAATGAACTATTGGGTGTTGGAAAGCCCGTCCCCCTGGCGGAGAAACGGGCCTGTAATTATTCAGCGAAGGTATTACTTTCCCTTTGTCACAAAGGTGAGAACTGGTCTCTTCGAGTGCGATACGACCTCCTCGGCAATGCTGCCTGCAAGCACGTGCGCAAAGCCCGTCCGGCCGTGAGTGGCCATGGCAACGAGATCAGCGTTGATACTGTCAGCGAAGTAAATGATACCTTCCTCTTCAGACAGGTCATTAAAAATATTGATGGTGAAGTTTTTCAATTGCAGCTTTTTCGCGAAATCCTGCATGTATTTCTTCACAACTATGTCGCGCTGGAAATTACCGGGAGTGTTAATCCTCACGAGATGAACCGTTGAATCATACAATTGTTGCGTCGAGCGCACGATCCTCGAAAACACCTCTTCGTCCTTGCTCATCGAAGTCGCGTAAACAATGTTCTTGAAATCGGTCGTAACAGGTTTCTTTTGCACCGTCAACACAGGGCATTTGGAATGCCTTACTACCTTCTCGGTATTGGTTCCGATGATCATCTCCTGGATTTTCGTCTGCCCGGCAGTACCCATTACCACGAGGTCGACTTTCTGTTCCACAATGATGTCACGCATGCCGTGAAATGCCGTTCCCACACGCAACTCCTGTTTTACTTTAACGCCTGTGCTCTTTACCTCCTCAAAAACTTTCGCCATCTGCTTCTTGCTGCGCTCAATGAGCTTCATCGTAAAAAGCTTATCCTCCCATCCACCGGACACATCCACTTCGCCGGTAATGTTGAATGAAGTACCTGAAGCCTCCTCGACCACGTGCAACAGGATCAATTGAGCGTTGGCTTTCCTTGCAATATCGCCAGCCACATCAATGGCAATCTGCGCGGGTTTGGAAAAATCAGTAGGCACAAGAATTTTTTTCATGATAGCAGGATTTAATATTTAACCTCAAATAAAGTAAATATTCGCCTAAAATTAACGCCCCTGCCGTTTTCCGGGCTCGCAGCAATGTCAGAAAGCCTCCACAAAATACCATCCCATCACAAAACAGGCGATCAGCTTCAGCAATGTACCGGTGAGAAACCCGATGAAGGATCCCACGGCAGCCCTGAACGCGATTCCCGATGTGGCGCTGCCAATAAGCTCGCCGACGAATGCACCCGCAAACGGGCCGAGGATCAACCCGAAAGGTCCAAGCCACAAACCCGCAACCAACCCGACCACGCAACCCCACATCCCGTATTTCGTCCCCCCGAACTTCTTCGTCCCGTATATCGGTATCACGTAATCAAGTCCTGTGACCACCAGGGTGATGGCTGCCCATATCAACAAGAACTTGGTCGTATAGGGTGGCGTGCTCTGCAATTGCTGGATCAAAAGAGCCAGGTAACAGAGAGGCGGCCCTGGAAGGAAAGGCAGTATACATCCCGCAAGGCCGACAACCATCAGAATAATGCCCAAAACAATCCATAATACATCCATATTTTTAAGATGCCATTAAAATTCTGAAATTGAAAACGATTGATACATGATTTATGACTTTCCTTCGCGGTGTTCACCATATTGCCATCATCTGTTCGGATTACCAGGTGTCAAAAAAGTTTTACACTGAAACCCTGGGCCTGTCGATCATCGCCGAGCACTACCGGAAAGAAAGAAAGTCGTGGAAACTTGATCTTGCTGTCAATAATATTTACAGCATTGAATTGTTCTCGTTTCCCGACCCGCCCGACCGCCTTTCCGGACCGGAGGCCCGCGGCCTCAGACATCTCGCGTTCTCTGTCGAAAACATCGGCCTGGCCATTGCCGAACTCGACAAAAAGGGTGTAAGAACCGAGCCAACAAGAGTCGATGAATTCACGGGTAAGCGCTTCACATTCTTTTCCGATCCTGACGGACTGCCTCTTGAACTCTACGAGATATGATCTCACTTACCCGTTACATCGCAAGCTTCAAAAATATTTTTCCTGAGCTGTCCGTACTTCCGCCATGGGATATCACCAGAGATGCGTCCATGTTTCTTTTGAAAAAACTAGCAACGCTCGGATCTGATTATAAAATAACCGGCGATGTGGCCATTCACAAGTCGGCTGTCATAGACAGCTATGCGATCCTCAAGGGGCCGCTGATTATTTCCAAAGCCTGTTTTGTTGGTGCAAGCTGCTATCTGAGGGGTGGGGTCTTCCTCGACGAAAACGTATCTCTCGGACCGGGATGTGAAGTGAAAGCGAGTCTGATATTTTCTCATTCGGCACTCGGACATTTCAACTATGTCGGAGATTCCATCCTTGGTTCACACGTGAACATGGAGGCCGGGTCCGTCATCGCAAACCACTTCAACGAAAGGAAAGACAAGACCATTCACGTTCTGGTCGATGGGAAACTGTACGCGGCCGGGACAGAGAAATTCGGCGCGCTTGTCGGAGACCATACCCGGATTGGCGCAAACGCCGTGCTCTCCCCCGGAACGATCCTGGAGCCCGGAAGCGTAGTAAAAAGACTGGAATTAATCGAGCAATTCAGCAGCAAGTAATATGGAGGATTCCCAGGCTACTTCAAGCCCTTGCCCGGGAACTCGGCCTGGAATTTCTCGACGCCCTTGCGGTCCTGCATCGTGACGTAAACCGTCTTTCCATTCCTGCCTCCAAAGACCAGGTTGCTGCAGCGCTTGCCCTTCAGCTGCACTTCCCGCTGGACTTTCCCATCCGGGGAAAGGATTGCGATGACACCCTTACCGTAACGTGTAACGTACAGGTTGCCCTTGCTGTCACACGCCATACCATCAAAACCAAAATCGGGGAATTCAGCAAAGAGCCTCTTGTTGGAAATCTCACCAGCATCGTCGACATCGAATGCCCATATCTTTCGCTGCACACTTTCGTTCACATAAAGCGTCCGCTCATCCGGGCTCAGCGCGATTCCGTTCGTGGTACCCATATCCTTCGTCAGGAGCACAGCCTTTCCTCCTGCATCAATCCGCCACAACTGACCCGTACCTGCTTTCCAGTTTGGATCCGAAGCGAATATCTGATCCTTCTTGTTGAAGATGATGTCGTTAGGTTGATTGAATCGCTCGTCGTGAACATAGGGGGTAACATCTTTCGTTTTCATGTCCACCCTGAGCACGTTGTGGCCCGTGTAATCGGCGAGATACATGTACCCCTTGCTATCGAATTTGATGCTGTTGGCTGTACTGCCTTCGGGAAGATTCAAAAACAACTCAGTTTTTCCGTCGGGCTTTACAATACCGATCGTACCTTCCTTTCCGAAATTAACAACGTAAAGATTGCCCTTCTTGTCAAAGGCCGGCCCCTCGATGCCACTTGTGAAAATGTTCTCGGCTGTGTGATCAGAGACTTCATAGACGCTTTGGCACGACGCGGGAATGGTTAAGGCCAGAAGGCCTATCAGGTAAGTTAATTGTTTCATATACCGATGCTGGGAATAATTTCAGCATCAATGATAACAATTCTTTTTGACATCGATTGCGCTGTTTCCACGTACGGTTATAAACAGAAAAAGCCTTCTCCGGGGAAAAGGCTTTTTCATACTGGCTAAGAGTTATTAAAAGTTAAAAAACTTCTTGTTGCCGGCGGCATCAGAAACCTCGAAGGTATAGCGGCCATAGCTGCTCGGCATTTTGTACACCTGGGCAAAATCACCGCGCAGCGTTTTGCTTTCAGCGTGCACAAGTCTTTGTTCCTGATCAAAGATCTTTATATGGATAGCCTCCTCCTGTGCGTTTGCCACGGCGAGAAGGAATTTACCATCATGCTTAAGGAGCTTGCTGACGTGGATACTCTTCAGCTCATGCGCCGGGAGGTAAGTGACACTTTCCTGGAATCTGTCAGCCTTGTCCACGACTTCTATGGTGTACTGTCCGGATTCAAGTCCCTTGAAGTTAAGGGGCCTGATAAAGCCATTCAATCCCGAGATAACTTCAGAATGAATCACATTTCCGCGCTCATCCAATAAATTGAGTTTCACCCTGGCCGTGGTAGAACCTTTATAGATAACCTTGAATACTTCAGATCCTTTCGACGACACTACCGTTAAAGCGGGCTCATCGCTGCTAAAGCCAAACGCCGTCGTACTGACCGCTACCAGAAGAGCAAAAAATAGAGTTTTAGTTTTCATGTTTCGTTTTTGTTTACACCACAAATATACGGTGAGGCTATGCTACGGGTTGGGGTGGCGTAAGTAAACCGGATCGATTCCAGAAAATAACGATTGCGAAAAAAAATTACGCGATCCGTTCGTTTACGCGCGTGAAAAGTGACCAGGTAGCCGGGAAAATGAAAGCAAAGCGTTTGCAGGAAAACCAGCATCTCCTGCAAACGATGTATATGATGACACTATTTACGTGAAGGCTTCGCCAAACGCCTAACTCCTCCGTTGTTGTCTGTTATCTCGAATGTGTGCGCTCCCTTAACCTGTGACAGATCATATACTTTTGCGAAGTCGCCTGACATCCGGG
>CBFGXV010000130.1:0-6969 GCA_965652755.1 uncultured Chryseosolibacter sp.
ACAATTGCCTGGCTCCCGACTCCTGCGTACCGATCATACCCGCCGCTTTCTCAAGAAGGTCCGGCCTGCCAATATCACCAACGAAAACAAAGTCACCGGTAAACAACATCACCGGTTTATCGGATGCAGGCGTGTCAGTAAGAAGGAAGGAGATACTTTCAGGTGTATGCCCGGGGGTATGGATCACTTCAATCTTCAGGTTGCCAAGTTTGAATTCATCTCCATGTTTTAATCCAACATGAGCGAACTGGTATTGCCAGTCCGGTCCGCCTTCGTCTGAGAGATACATTTTCGCACCCGTCAAGGCCGCGAGTTCCCTCGATCCTGACAGGAAGTCGGCATGGATGTGCGTCTCGGCAATGTGCGTTATCTTCATATTGTTTTGCCTGGCGATCTCCAGATAGGTGTCTACGTCCCTTTTTGGATCAATGACGAGTGCAACACCATGTTCCTGGCATCCTATAAAATAGCTGGCCTGGGCCAGGCTTTTGTCGTATACATGTTGGAAAAACATACTTCTTGTTTTTTTAATTTTATCAAAGTTCTGAAATATAATCAACCCTTTCAGTGACTGTTGTTACAAACCACCAATATTTATCGCGGCCAGGAATTCACGCCTCCTTTTAGATTGTAAACCTTGAATCCGTGCTCAGCCATGATGCTGCACGCCTGACCACTACGATGACCACTGCGGCAGAACAGGAAGTAATCTTTACTTTTGTCAAGCGCGCTGATCTGTTTTTTGAAATCCGGCGACATCATGTCGATGTTTTTTGCGCCGGTGATGGAGCCGGAAGAGAATTCACCCACGCTTCTGACGTCGATTAACACCGACTGCGTGCTCTTGCTGTATTCTTGTTTGAATTCCTGCCCTCCAAGAGATTTATATGCTTTGGTTTCTGATGAAAATAGATTGAACATGTTGTTTTTGTTTTAGTTATCGCCCAGGCTTCTTGTTGTTCTTACAGGGTGTTCCGGTACTTCTTGAGTTCCCAAGACCAAATTCGAAGACCAACTGCCAATACAACACAACAAGGTGATCAACAATTCTGTGATAAAGATCACACTCGCGCCCGAAGGCAATCCCGATCATCTGAATTCGTAACCTACTCCTGTAAGCTGTGTCAACAAGGTGGCGGGGGCGTCGGTCGCTGTGGCGCGGCCTTCGAGCATTGGCGAGATCGGAGAATGTATGGACAGGTATTCCTCGATCACGGTATGGAGTGTAGCTCCAAGTACTTTTGGCTCCCTCACATTCTCAATCCTGCAGAGAGTCGTGTCGGGATCGCCATCCCTTTCACAGGCCACAACAGTATACATCCGATTCAAGTCAAGCGGCTCCCCTTTTACTTTTATCCAGTTAACGCGTCGACCTTCTTCGCTCCCGATGGTAAAGTTCAGCTCCATACCTTTGAACCTCACAAGCCATCCGCCGAATCGCTTCGCCGGATCCTTTGCAAATGCGTTGTGCAATTCCATCTCAAAATAATCCCATAATTGTTTTCCGGTGACCTTGCCTTGTTTGGCGTAGCTGTCGTCGGGCATCATGCTCCAGAGAAAATCAACGGTGATTTCCGCGACTCCGGTCTTTTGATCGGGTACGAGTGGAGGACAAAACCGAAAGCCATTGCTTAAGGCAATGTCAGGATTGAATTTCCACATGATCGCATCCGTCAGGAAGTTATCCATTGGTGTTTCGATCACGTAATACCTGACCAATGGAACTTTCGTCGTGCCAATAACGCGGTCAACCTTTTCCTTGTATGGTTCTCTTACCTTCTGAACGAGCGCTTTCATTTCCGGGTCTTCTTTGTATCGATCCGGATCGACATCAAGAAGCTGATACGATTGCTCTTTCACTTCACCATTTTCAATTGCGATGTCGAGTTTGGCAATGAACGAACCGAAGGCGCCAGGTTCAGTGACCTTTGCATATTCGCGCTGAAGGGGTTGTCTCACCCGCTCATGCGTGTCAGCGCCGAGGATGTAGTCAACACCTTTCAGGAACGGCATATCGGCGAGTCCGACTTGTTGCGCGAGGCCCATATGCGTGAGAAGGATTACCAGGCCGCACTTTTCCGATCTCCTCAAAACTTCAATATACCTCGCGACGTCCTTTTCAGGATGTGTGAACGATATGCCGCGACTGTAAGCCGGTGATTGACGTTTTGGTGTGAACGGATCATTGTAGCCAATGAAACCTATTTTCGTCTTCCCCAAAGTTTTGATAAAGTACGGCGGAAATATCAGGTCTCCGTCTTCGTTGTTGCTTGCTTTATGATACATGTTTGCACATACCTTATTGGCTGTGTAGCCAAACATATCTTGCATCATGATCTCCTTGCCATAGATGACTTCCCAGTTGCCTGGAAGGATCAGATCATACTCGAGGTGATTCATCAGCGGAACAATGGCCTTGCCTTGGCTTAGTGTGGCCACACCGCTTCCCTGAAAGCAATCACCACCGTCGATCAGTATGGTGTTGGCGGGATTCTCGCTTCGGAGCCGGGAGATCATTGTTTTGAGAACTGCATAACCGCCGCGTTTCTTGTAAACCGGCGTGCCGTTCTCGATAAAGAATTCATCGTGCGTAAGTAACTGGCCGTGAATGTCGGCAGTATGCAACATTGTAATCACATTCGCCTTCCCGCTTTTCACCGCATTGTTCCGAAGCATCTCCTCGCTCTGCCCGGCACTTCCGGATGTGTTCAACGCTGACGCAGCTAGTGGTAGCGCCGAGCTGGCCATGGCGAATGACAAGCTGAATCTTTTCAAAAAGTCGCGTCTGCTGTTTTCGGCGGCATGAACGTGCTCAAGCTTTTTGGTGGAGGATATTGATTCTGTGTTACAGGAATTACAAGTGCATTGTGTTGCGTGTTCTGCCATCATGTTTGTTTTATTTTCGAATGCTAAATCGTTAAGCCTTTATGTGCTTCGGTTTAAGCCTCCAGGCAATTCAACAACCACGGTTATAAATCCCGATGCCTGCACAAAGGTCATCATTATCATTTAACCAGTCAGTGACTTTGGTTACATACATAAATCGGGCGCCTTTGTGACTCTGGTCACTGACCCGTTTTCGCCTATGATGTAGCTTTGCTCTCTAACGAAGGATTATGATAAGACAAAAGTTCGTGACTACTGCCGCAGTACTTGCTGTAGCGGCAATTGTGGCGGCATTCTCGCTGCGAAACGGAAACTCGGAGAAGAAGATGCCGGTGCAGATGCTCGACGTAAATGACCAGCCATTTTCTTTCGACGCGTTGAAGGGAAAGGTGTTATTCGTCAACAATTGGGCGAGCTGGTGCGGGCCGTGCATTGCCGAAATGCCTTTTGTGCAGCAATTGAAGGATAAGTTAAAAGGGACCGACGTGGTGTTCGTGATGGTTTCCTTCGACGACGAAAAAAGCAAGGCAATTTCTTTCATGGCGAAGCGAAAGCACGATTTCGATATCTATTTTCCGGGTGAGCGCTATCCGTTCTTTACATCCGCCATCCCCGCTACATTTATTGTCGACAAGAACGGCAAGACCGTATCGCAACATATTGGAATGGCGGATTATAACAATGACGAAATTTTCAATCAACTTAAAGCCTTAGCAAATGAGTGAAGTAACGGTATCAAAGAGGAGCATTGTAATACTCAGACTAATGCTTAGTGGCATCTTTGTTGTTGCGGGAGCCAATCATGTTCTGGCGCCGGAGGGAGTCGCGAAACGTTTGATGGCCTCGTCCATGTACGAGTTCTTTCCGTCGTGGATCGATCCGGAATTCCTCGCCGTGGCTTCCGGTGTGGCGCTGCTGATCGGTGGTTTCCTGCTGGTGGTCAACCAGTATACGCGTTACGCGGCTATACTTTTACTGGCGTTGTTGATCCCCATCACGATTTCGGTTCAATTGCAGGGATTTCAGACTTTGGGCCCACTGTTCAAGAATGTTGCAATAGCCGGAGCGTTGCTGTTTTTTATTAACAACCGATTTGAAAAACTAAAGTAAGCATTATGATAAGAAGCCTAAGTGTGATCGCAGTATTGATAATGGTCTTTTCTGCGCTGTCTGTGAGCGGACAGGCAGAGATGCGTGGGAAATATGTATTCGTAATTTCGAAGGTCAATTATCTGAAAGCTATTGAAGATGCCGTGAACCAGTCAAAAGCAGCAGGCATTGAATTGTCGGAGGCGCGGGTGATCCTCTGCGGAGAATCCGTTAAGGCGTTCGCAGAAGAAAACGCCATCGTGACGAAGGCTTTACAGAACCCACGTATTAAGTTATTTGCGTGCGGTCTCTCTCTGGATCAAATGAAGATAGATCCCAGTGTGCTTCCGGACAATGTAAGCATGGTTCGGAATGGAATACTCGAAGCGATGAAGTTGGAAAATAAAGGTTACAGGAAGTATGATCTTTAGGTTCGGCGCCTTTTCAGGGTTCGTCTGTCCTCATACAGGTGATGATGCTGACAATACCTCGCTGGTTGTCTATGTTATTATTCATCGTAATTCTATTCGTCCCTCCGGGTTGCGACAACCCAGCGACCTGGCGTATCGCAGATAGCAGTGATGATACTCCTGTCTTTCAATCCATATCTGTGAGCGTTCTTCAGACCTAATGCGGTAACCTGTTTCTCACTAGTCCGTAAACCCACGTTCCGGCAATGGCGCTGAGCAGCGTCACAGCAACAACCAGAAAACCGCTCCCGATCTGCGCGAACAGGGGTCCGGGACATGCGCCGGTGAGCGCCCAGCCGAGTCCGAAGATCGAGGCGCCGATGACATTGCCCCAGTGAAACTTCTTTTCGTGAAATATTACCTTTTCCTTTTGCAGGGTCTTGATCTTGAAGGTTTTGATGAGCCATACCGAGATCATTCCGACAACCACTGCCGTGCCAATGACCCCATACATAAAAATGGAATGCAGCCTGAACATTTCCTGGATCCTGTACCATGAAATTATTTCCGCTTTCACAAAGACGATTCCGAACATGATGCCGAGCACCATGTATTTGATATTAGGGACGATCAGGCCTTCCGTGGCGACCTGATCATTCGGCGCCTCGCACTCCACGGGGTGTGAGGGCGTCAGCGAAGTGGCGTTGGGATTATCTATTTTATTTTCCATTTCAATGTTGATTAATCGACAAGAGACATGATCCAGGGAAACACAACATGCACCATGGCGAAGCCGCCCACCATAAAACAGCAGGTGGCAACGAGTGATGGCCATTGTAATGTTGAAAGGCCCATGATTGCGTGGCCTGAAGTACATCCACCTGCATAACGGGTTCCGAATCCAACCAGGAAACCCCCTATGACAAAGAAGATCAGTCCTTTCAGCGTAAACAGATTTTCAACACTGAAGATCGACGCGGGCATCAGTTCGTGATCCACATCAATGTTCAAGGCCTGAAGATCTTTCGTAGTTTTTGCAGCCACTACAATTGGATCAGGATTACTCAGGAACTGAGTCGCTACAATACCGCCCAGTAGAATTCCGGCTACGAAAAACAGGTTCCATGTTTCCTTCTTCCAATCATACTTGAAAAATGAAATGTTGCCTGGAACACAGGCGGCACAAATATGCCTGAGCGCTGAAGAAACCCCAAAGTGCTTGTTGCCGATCAATAGCAATGCCGGAACGGTGAGGCCAATTAAAGTTCCGGCTACATACCACGGCCACGGTTGACGAATAATTTCTAACATAGTTCTGAATGATGGTATGAGTTTGTTTGATTAAGCGGCTTCCCCGATTAGTTACGACCTCTTTTGTTCCCTTTGACATTGGTATCGCCGGAGAATGAATTGACGAGTAACACACCCATGAGGCCACCGTACAGCGCGCTGTTGACCGGAGAGGATGTGATGGCGCATGTACCCGAATTGCACCCAATGAAGTACCAGTAGCTGTATCCGAGTGAGGCGCCTGCGATGAAGCCGATTATCAAATTAAGATATTTCATGGTTCAAGTGTTTGTGTTTTGATCAAGCTGAGAAGATTAATTCCTTGCTGATGATATAGATTCCCATCGCAAGCACGAACCAGCCAAACGCCGGTTTTAATTGTTGATTGGAGATGTGTTTGGATATCAGGGTCCCTGCGATGATCCCAACCGTAGCGAAACCTGCAAACATCAGCATAAAGGGGATGTCGAGTGGAAGGCCGGAGCCCAGGTCGCCGGTAAAGCCGAACAATGATTTCAGGGCTATGATCAACAGCGATGTGCCTACCGCTTTCTTCATGCACAGCCCGCCGAAGAGCACAAGGGCTGGAATGATCAGGAAACCACCACCCGCGCCGACAAGGCCCGTGATGGCGCCGACCAGAACTCCCTCGCCTAAAATCAAGGGGAAATTATAGTTGACTTTCTTGGTGCAGTCCATCACGTCCGTCTTGCTTTTCCGGATCATGGACAATGCGGCTATTATCATGAGTATCGAAAAGACCGTCAGGATAAAAACACCCTTGCTCACCGGTGCGTCTCCAAGCGCGAAGACCGGGTCAGGGATGATTGGAACGACAAACTTCCGGACAGCATACACAGATATAATGGATGGAACGCCGAAGATGATGGCGGTCTTTACGTCGACGTTGCCTTCCCTGAAGTGAGAGTAGGATCCGATGAGGCTTGTAAGGCCAACAACAAAAAGAGAGTAAGATGTTGACAATACTGCGTTGACACCGAACAGATACACCAGTATCGGAACGGTGAGGATTGACCCGCCGCCACCGATCAAACCCAGCAAAAGTCCCATCAGTACCGAAGCGACAAATCCCACGATCTCCATAAACAGTATTTCTAATTCTGGTCACAAAATTAGATCTGCTGTTGCGGCGGAGCAGTGACTATTGTCACATAGCTGCCAGAATTTTGATTTTATTTCTGCCCAAAGAAATTTTCTTATCGCGCTCCAATTGCTTGAGCAGGCGCGACACAACCTCCCTCGCCGTACCGAGTTCGTCTGCGATCTGTTGGTG
>CBFGXV010000131.1:0-6954 GCA_965652755.1 uncultured Chryseosolibacter sp.
CCTGTTCATCGACCTTTACCTTGAACTCGTAAATACCATTGGATTCATTGGAGCAACAGGAAGTGACTGAAGAGGAAGTGGTTGAACAACCCGCGGCGGAGGAAACAAAATCCGTGCAGCCGGAGGTTGTGGCGAAAATAGAGAGCCCTGTCGTTGTAGAAGAGAAAAAAGAAGTCAAGCCGGCTGAAAAGCCAAAAGAAAAGCCGGTAGAAAAAGTCGTTGAGCCAAAGCCGGAGGTGAAAGAAGTTCCGAAAGCGGTTTACAAACCGAAGACCGAATCAACTACCCAGGCGCAAACTGATGGAAAAACGGGCGCTCCCGGGTCCCAGGGCGATGATGTGAACAAGGCAGGTGACAAGGGCGATCCTCAGGGTACGCTCGACGCCAAGGCGCTCTACGGCAAGCAGGGTGGTGGCGGCGGAGGTGTTTCGATGTCGGGTTTTGGAAGCTTCGGCTATCCGGATATTGAAACTCCCCAGTTGCCCAATGAATCCAATGGTATTTACGAGTTCAAGGTAAAGGTCGATGAACAGGGTTATGTCGTTTCCGTCACGTCCGTGCAGCGCGGCCTTAGCATCGAAGCCGAGCGCAGACTGAAGGCGACTATCCAGAATCTTCAGTTCATCCCCAAAGGAAATCCGCAGGCTGCGGAAGGCCGTATTATATTCCGGGTAGTTTCAGAATAAGTTCAATATTTTGGCCCGCGTTGAGTCCCGCTATATCGACTTCATCCAGGATGTTTTGATCTCCCTACACGAGAACCTGCGGGAACTGAACGAACGCAAGAATTTCGCAGCCCCGGAGGAATTGGCGCACATAGACGGCAAGATCCAGGCTTACCAGGAAATGCTTTCAATACTTCGAATGAGCGCTGAGACTACGGGCCTTCCGCCTGATGAAACAGGCCTGTAGGCCATCTCGTTTTTTCTAAATTAAAATTTGTTGCTAATTGCGCCTGATTTTCTTCAAGGATGATCTCCTCTTATCAGGAAGCGTTGAACTATTTGTATGACAATCTGCCCATGTTTCAAAGGCTGGGCTCGGTTGCGATCAGGAAAGACCTTACCAATACAATACGTCTCTGCAAAATCCTCGGCGATCCCCAACTGACCTTTAAGTCTGTTCACGTGGCGGGCACCAACGGGAAAGGAAGCACGAGTCATATGCTGGCTTCAATCATGCAAGCCGCAGGATACAAGGCCGGACTCTATACGTCCCCACATCTGAAAGAATTTACAGAGCGGATCAAAATCAATGGTGAAGAAATTTCCAGGGAATATGTAGTGGATTTTGTCAACCGGATCCGGCCCGCCATCGAGGAGATCCGCCCCTCGTTTTTCGAGATCACTGTGGCGATGGCTTTCGATTATTTTGCCCGCAAGAAAGTGGATATCGCAATAATCGAAGTTGGACTCGGCGGCCGGCTCGATTCCACGAATGTGATCACCCCGCTTCTGTCAGTTATCACCAATATCAGTTTTGATCACAAGGATCTCCTGGGCGAGACACTGCCGGAAATAGCAGCAGAGAAAGCGGGGATCATCAAGAAAAAAATCCCTGTTGTCATTAGCGAACGTCAGCCGGAGGTTGAGTTTGTCTTCCTTTCCAAAGCCACTGATGCGAACTCGGAAATATTTTTTGCCTCGGACGAATATTCAGCAGTCGAAGGGAAGAGCAACACGGTTAGTGTGCAGGACGTCGAAGGCAGACCTGTTCTGAATGATATTGATTTGCCGCTGCATGGCGGTTATCAGAAGAAGAACCTGCCGGGTGTGATGAAAAGCGTGGATCTCCTGCGCGCGCATTTTGAAATCAGCGACGCGCAACTGAAGCTGGGCCTTGAGCAAACCATTCAAAACACCGGACTGAAAGGACGATGGCAGACGCTGTACACCACCCCTACCGTTATATGTGACACAGCCCACAACGAGGGGGGGATCCGCGAGGTGTTACTGCAGATAGCAGGACAAAAATATCGACGGCTCTTTTTTGTGCTCGGAATGGTGAGAGATAAAGATGTAAGAAATATACTGTCAATGTTGCCGAAAGAGGCCGTATATTTTTTTTGTCAGGCCAGGATACCCAGGGCAATGGATGCCGAAATGCTGCAGAAAGAAGCGTCGGCATTCGGCTTGCGTGGAAGCGTCGTGAGAGACGTAAATGAGGCTAAACGGTCGGCGATCGCGGCAGCAGGTAATAATGATTTTGTTTTTATCGGCGGCAGCACTTATGTCGTCGCCGAGCTTGAGGAATTATAACTTTCGAATAACAGTGAAAAGAAAACAGGAGCGTTTCAGGATCATCGAGGAAAATGCAAACGTGATCGAGCCATCGAAGGAAGCGTACGAGACCATCAGGGGAAAATGGCGCACCGACTTTTTCAAGAATGACAACCCACTCACGCTCGAGCTGGCTTGCGGCAGGGGTGAATACACCATCGGCCTGGCCCGATTGTTTCCGGAAAGAAATTTTCTCGGCGTTGACATCAAGGGCGAGCGCATATGGAAAGGAAGCACGATCGCCCTGCAGGAAAACCTGCTCAACGCCGGTTTCCTGAGAACGCAGATACTGCACATCGAAAATTTTTTCGAACCGGAAGAGGTAAATGAAATCTGGTTAACTTTTCCTGACCCGCGCCCGCGAAAGCGCGATGTAAAAAGAAGGCTTACCAGCCCAAGGTTTATAGAAATATTTAAAAGACTTTTGCATAAGGGTGGTTACCTTCGGCTGAAGACTGATAATACACAGCTGTACGAGTACACACTCGAGCAGCTTCACATGCGAAGCGACATCAGTGATCTCGCATATACTGCCGACGTTTATAACTCAGATTTGGAAAAAGAGTGTTTTGGGATCAAAACACGATACGAGCAAGAGTTTGGCGAAAAAGGTGAAAAAATTAAATATTTGCGATTTAGATTTGTCTAATAACTCAAAACCCCACTGTCATGGAAGAAGTAAATTTTGACCTGGAAGAGAAATTTCTGAAAGCAGATGCTCTTATAGGTGAAAACCGGCTGAGTGAAGCAGCAAAATTACTTGAAAACATATTGCTGGATGCCCCTGATTTTGGCAAAGCGCACAACCACATGGGTTGGTTATTTGAAACCAAGTTTAAAAACCTGCAACGCGCTGAAGATCATTACAGACTCGCTTTGAAATTCAGCCCCGATTACACAGCCGCCTATTACAACTACGCCTACCTTCTCTCTTCCATGCGCAAATTCGACCAGCTGGAAAAACTACTGAAGGAATGCATCAACGTACCGGGTATCAGCTATGCCACCATTTACAACGAGTATGCGCTCATGCGTGAGATGCAAGGCGAGATCGACGACGCTATTCATCACTTTAAGCTTCACATCAAGAATTCATTCGACCTGAAAAGCATTGAGACAGCATCGGATGCGATCAAACGCTGTGAGCGGAAGAAGCAATTGCTTTCCAGATAATCGCTATTGATCGGCAGGTTATTTACGGGCGGATCGAACAGAGAAAACCGCAGCGGCTGGTGTCATTCATCACACTCCTCAAGCGCTTCAAGAATGACTCCCAGTTGATCGTAGTTTGTTACGCCAGGACGGATCTCTTCCGGCCCCGGTAGAACATATCCCTGGAAACATCCTTCCGATGCCTTATCATTCAGTGTCTGTAGCGAACTGATATGTGACAAGACAGGTGTACGTATCGCCGATATGTCTTTACACGAAGTGTCTTCGTCGACAATGATCCGCGCAATCCGGTCGTCCGCAGGTATCGACCCGAGTTCTTCGCGGCTTACATAAAGCAAACAAGGAAGGGTGAATGAATCTCCAAAGGCGCGGTATTCACGCAGGGTCAGTTCGAGAAAATCAGGAGAGTAAGCATTCACAATATCGGTTACCTCTTGCGCTGATGACAGGCCGTACAGTTCGGCTATTATGCGAGGTCCGGATATCCACCCCCTTATGTCCTGGAAAATTTTTGCGGGCATAAAGTGCACCCCGCCGGGGATGACGCCAAAACCAAGCATGTCAACCCCCATTCCGGCGCAATAACGGGCATCGCTGAGATTCGACAGATGGCTCACTTTTACAATCGATTTTAAGGACATATCGGGAAAGAAAAATAACTTTGCTATTGTTACGTTTGAATTCAGCTGCGGATTTACTTAAAAGCCCACAACCAGTGAAATATTTTCTCAGTTTTTTCCTGTTTTCGGGCGTTTTAAGTTCCTGCGAACCGGATGAAGGGATCAGCCTGCGGCGCGGCGCCGAATATTTCACCTTTCATACCGGAACATTCCAGGTTTACGACGTCACTGAGACCCGCTACAGCTTATCAGAAGATCCTGTCCAGGTGAGCTATCAATTGCGCGCTGAGGTAGTGGATTCTTTCCCGACCATCAACAATCTGTACACTTACGTCATCCGGAGGGAAAAGCGCGCGACTGCGTCAGATCCGTGGCAACCTGTTGATACGTGGTCTGCCCGAGAGGAAAATGGCCAGATCATCGTATCGGAAGGCAACACTCCTTATGTTAAATTCAGCTCTCCGCTGGCTGCTGAAAACGTATGGGATGGCAACGCCTATAATACGCTCGGAGAAGACCAATACAGGTATACCGGTATCGCCATCCCAATGGATCTCAATGGAATGACATTTGATAACACCATAACTGTTGAACAAGAAGACAACGAAGATGCAATTGTCTTCCGCGATGAGCGCAAGGAGGTGTATGCGCTTCATCTCGGACTTGTGTACAAGGAACTCATTCAGCTGAATTACTGCACCGACGATGTGTGCCTCGGTCAGCAAAGGATAGATCAAGGTATTGAAATAAGAATGGTAATCAAGGATTATGGTAAGCAATAAATTCATACGCGCTTTTCTTTTCCTTGCATTGTTCGGCGCGTCCGCGGCTGCGCAGGAAAACCGTTACATGGTTTTTTTCAAAGACAAGGCGGGCATCCCGCAGACGTTGTCCAGGCCCATCGACTTTTTGTCCGAGAAAGCGATCCAGCGAAGACTTAACCAGAACATCGACATCAACGACCTTGATCTCCCGGTGAAGAAGGAATATATCCAGTCAGTTCGGGACGCAGGCGCTGAGACGTTCTTTACAACGAGATGGCTAAACGCAGTGCTCGTACAATGCGACGCGGCGCTGGTGCCCGCGCTTGAAGGCCTTTCCTTTGTGCACCATGTCGAGCTTGTTGCGCCCGAGGCGAAACTGCAATCAGGCGGACGCAGGTCGTTTAACCTCCGCCGGAAGAACAGTACCATCGGCGTGGAAACAGAGTCGCAACTTCAGATGATCGGTATCGACAAGATGCACCAGGCGGGTTACCGCGGAGAGGGAGTCGTGATTGCGATACTCGACAGCGGTTTTCCCGGGGTTGATGCAGTGCCGGCCTTTCAGCATGTATTTCGCGACGGACGTTTTGGCGAGGCTGTCTCCTTCGACTTCGTTCACAACAGCGCTGACGTGTTCCAGTTTGATGACCATGGGACAGAAGTATTTTCAGTGATTGCCGCAGATGTGCCCGACGCCTACACTGGCGGAGCAAACCAGGCAACGTTCCTGTTGTTCGTTACCGAGGATGTACCGACCGAGTACAGGATTGAAGAATACAACTGGCTCTTCGCCGCAGAAAGGGCTGACAGTGCGGGAGCCGATATCATCCATTCCTCCCTGGGCTATTACGATTTCGACGACGCCTCTATGAATTACGCTCTCAGCCAGATTGACGGCAAGACTACGGTAGTCACACGTGCCGCGCAGTGGGCCGCGGACAGAGGCATTGTAGTCGTAACCAGCGCGGGCAATGAAGGAAGTATTCCATCCTGGCGTATCATCACCCCGCCTGCTGACGGAAAGGATGTGCTCGCCATCGGCGGAGTCAACAGCACGCTTCAGAAAACAGGTTCGAGCTCCATTGGGCCCACGGCGGACAACCGGATCAAGCCCGACCTCGTCGCGCTCGGACTAGGTGTAAAAGTGGTAAAATCCAACGGACAGATATCGACTGCTTCAGGAACTTCGCTTGCCGCGCCGCTGGTGACGAGCCTGGCCGCAGGCGTGCTTCAACGATACCCGGAGCTGACGAGCAAAGAACTTATCTCACTATTGAAACAGACCGCTTCACAGGCGGCAAGTCCCGATAATATGCTGGGTTATGGCATCCCGAACTTTCAGGCGGTCGTTAATTTCCGTGAAGGATCCAGTCAGACCCGCCCGTTCGAAGTGTACCCGAATCCGCTGAAGAAGGATGACACGCTCACAGTGAGTCCGATGGATCCCTCGAAGTTTTCGAGTTGTCAGATCGAATTGGTCTCTTCGCAGGGTCAGCTGCTATGGCGCGCTCATGCGAAGTTTGACTGGTTAAACAAGACTTATAAAGCCGATCTGTCGGGATATCCTGCAGGCCTTTACTACATCCGCGTGCTGCATGAAAAAAGGCGGTATACGTTTAAGGTGGTGAAGTTGTGATGCCGCAATACTTCACTATTTTTGCGGGGTAACACCGAACCCCATGCCCAGAACTCCCCTCATCGCCCCTTCCGTCCTCGCCGCCGATTTTGCAAATCTTGAGAAGGAGATTAAGATGATCAACGAGAGCGAAGCAGACTGGATTCACGTAGATGTTATGGACGGTGTATTTGTACCTAATATTTCGATGGGAGTACCGGTAGTGGAGGCGATCCGACGCCATGCGACAAAACCGCTGGACGTTCACCTGATGATCGTACAACCGGAGCGATATATTGAAACTTTTCAGCGGGCGGGAGCTGCCGTTATTTCAGTGCACGCAGAGGCTTGTCCGCACCTTCACCGGGTCATCCAGCAGATCAGGGACAGTGGTTGTAAGCCAGGGGTGGCCCTCAATCCCCACACTTCCATCAACGCACTTGAGAATATTATCCGGGATATCGAGGTCATTTGCGTGATGTCGGTGAATCCCGGCTTTGGGG
>CBFGXV010000132.1:0-6944 GCA_965652755.1 uncultured Chryseosolibacter sp.
AGTCCATCACCAAGCAGGTACTCGAAACCTGCTTCTGCCGTTCCATAAGTATAGAACTTTGAAGAAAAATTCACCTCGGGGTTGATATTGTTCTCCAACTCCGACAGCGCTCCCGCCCCCAGTTTGACGTATGGAGAATAACGCTGCTGGTTGAAAAACCTGTATCGAAGCGATGCCTCCGAGTAGGCGAGCGTGCTTCTGTATCCCAACACTGTGCCTACACGCCCGTAGCCGATCCCCAGCGACGCCGAGACGGGAGATCTCGCAGCGAAGTCAATTCCCAACTCGCCGGCGGGCAGCAAAGCTGAATTTGAAATGTCGCCATTGTAGTAAAAGCCAGCCCCGGAGAGATTGATTCCGAAGCTGCCCCTGCGATCGCGCAACTGATTTCCGAACACATCGATGCTTTGATTTTCTGTTTTTTCTGCGCTGTACAGCTTCAAGGCCTCTTCTCCTTCTTTTTGTTCTTTCGCCGCCCAAAGCCCATCCTTGATCCCTTCCAACACCAGACTGACCACGGCTTTTTCGATTGCCTCTTTAATCGCCATTTCACCCGGCTCGTTGTATGTGAAGCCCGTTTCGGCTTCCAGTAAACGTTTTACCTTCACAAACCGGAAGAAGCCTACATCGATCTTTTGCGAGAGAATCGTCTTGGAGGTGTAAACCGTCTTCAGTATCCGTCCATTGCTTGTGGATACGGCGCGCAAATAAATCGTCACGCGGTCTTCGCGGTATTGCGTCGATGCGCCGGCCCCGAAGTAGCGGGCTCCCGCGCCACCTGTGAGTATATTCGTGTCAAATGAAACAATTCCGCCCTCGAGCAAAATACCTGCGAATAAGAGTGGCGGCAACAACGCCTGGTCCTTATCCTCCTGCCCGTAGGAAGCCCGGCTCGACCGGATGATCTTGCGTTCATTCAAAAGATTCGACAAACTTTCCCTTTCAATGGGAACAAACCATCCGGATTCTTCAACGGCGCGCAACAGGATTGAGGTCGATCCTTGCGTTACGGCAGTAGACCAACTGGCTCCAACCTCGGATGCTTTGTACTGCCCTGTCTGGTCGCGAAACTTGTAGACTGCGGCGACTATCTTTTCTTTTGGCGGCGGAAGTGATGTAAGCTCGTCGTACTGGGCGCTTTCTGCACCAAGCCGCGATTCTTTCATCCTCATGGGCTGCTGAAAATAAGGGGCACATCCCGACAGGAACCAGAATACCAATAACGTACACAGACGTGCGGTCGCGGATGACATATATTTAGCGTTAATAGTAGGGGACGAGAATGTTCGTACTGCTTCCGTCCTGGGAATTGACAATAT
Source organism: uncultured Chryseosolibacter sp. (assembly GCA_965652755.1). GTDB lineage: Bacteria > Bacteroidota > Bacteroidia > Cytophagales > Cyclobacteriaceae > Chryseosolibacter. Next base: position 1,320 of record CBFGXV010000132.1, read on the forward strand.
CGATGTTGACGCCGTCAGCCTGTGAATTGATGTCGATCTTGAGCGTGCCGAACTCAAACGATCCTTCTTCAAGACTTCCTTCGCCAAAGATTCCGTCAATAACTTCTCTGCTAAGCTGATTCAGGATCTGTCTGTTCAGGTTCGATTCAAAATCATCCAGCGCATTCAACCCGCCGAAGGCTGCACCCCTTCCTGCACCGGGTTCCTCCAGGGTATTTTGAGCCTGTGCGGAACTGAGAAGCCATTGATAATTAAAGGTGTCTCCGCCAAAGGCAGGATTGATCGGCTTGTAAACCAATTGCTGGGCGCATGCGGCGACGGAAACGAAAATCAGGACCGCGGTGATTTTGCACATTCTTAAGTTCATATTATGGGTTTATTATTGGCTAATAAATTCCCGAACCCGAAAGGTCTTCACCACTCAGCTCCTTCACTACATCTTCGTAATTCAGAATATATTGTAATGTAATATCAATGGCCTGCGCCGCGACCTCCTGTAATATGTCATAACGCGGTTGCAGAAAACTTTCGAAAACTTTCAGCTCATTGATCGATATCTCTACGATGGTCGAGTTAACAAAAGAAGGCTTCTCCGAAATGGTAATGATGAACTGTTCCGCTTTTTGGTCAGGCCAGTTCCAGCTCGTGTTGAATAACTGCTGGAAATCGTTTCCTGCTTTCGAAAAAGTATTGTCTATAATGAGCTCGCTTATCTCAAGATCGGCCGCGGTATTCCGGTCTGCCTCGCTCCCGCTGATCATATCCTCCTCGATAACGGCCAGGCTATCTGTTGCCTGACCCCGCACGTGAACACTTGCGCAGAAAAAGGAGATCAATATCAGTGCGTGGCGGATCAACTGTGATTTTTAAAGTGGTTATTCAATATAACGATTTTAAGGGCAATGTCCGACGAACGGTAGATTAAATAGTTGAACAACCCGTCATCCGGTTTAGCGGTTCCTGGGGGTATTTTGTAAAACAGTTTTCATTTCGTTATTTTAGTCCATATCAGTTTAATGCATGTACGATCTAAAACAGGAACATAAGTACACAGAGGTCGCGGACCGCATCGAGGCCCTGATAGAAAAGCAAATTCTGAAGGTTGGAGATAAACTGCTTTCAGTCCGCGCTTTGAGCAAGGAGCAGGGAATAAGCCTTAGCACCGCATTTCAGGCCTACTACACGCTGGAGGGAAAAGGTCTTATCGAAGCGCGTCCGCAGTCGGGATACTACGTCAAGTTTTCCCGCAATCACATTCTTGATCTTCCCAAAGTCTGCGAGCCACCAGAGGATGCAATTCCCGTGAGTGTAGACGAAATGATCAACAATGTCTACATGGATTTCAGCAACCAGAAAATCCTTAATTTCTCGATGGGTGCGCCTTCCGTTGAATTGTTGCCAACAGCGAAACTTAACAAAGCCGTGATGCACGCGCTCCGCGCATCGAAGACGAGCTGTTTGCATTACGAACACGTACAGGGAAATATTTCCCTGAGGAGGCAGATTGCAAGACAGGCGTTCAACTGGGGTGGGACGCCATCGGAGGACGATATTATCGTGACTGCGGGTGCAGTTGAAGCGATGTCGCTGTGCGTGAAAGCTATCACAAGACGTGGCGATGCGATTGCAATCGAAAGCCCGACTTACTTTGCTATTTTTCAGGTCCTGGAAAGCCATGGACTAAAAGTAGTCGAGATCCCGACGGATCCCGTGACGGGTATCGATCTTGGGTATCTCGAACAAGCGATACCCAGGTTTGATATCAAAGCCTGCCTGTTCGTCAACAATTTCAACAACCCGCTTGGAAGCTGCATGCCGGATGACAGAAAAAAGCTGCTCGTAGAAATGCTGGCTGAAAAGCAGATTCCGTTGATAGAAGACGATATATACGGCGAGTTGTATTTTGGAAAGACCCGACCGAAGACGTGCAAGACATATGACAAAAAAGGGCTCGTCCTCCACTGCGCGTCTTTTTCAAAATCACTCGCGCCGGGTTTCAGAATAGGATGGGCGATACCCGGCAAGTTCAAGGAGCGTGTGATCAGCCTTAAACGAATGCATACAGTATCGACCAATACGTTGACACAGGCAGCGGTCGCCGACTTTTTGAGCAACGGGCGGTTCGAGCTTCATCTGAGGCACTTGCGGAAAGCGCTGCATACGCAATCGCTGCGTTACCTCCAAGCTGTGTCCGAGTACTTCCCTGAGGACACATGTGTTACCCGTCCGCAGGGCGGTTTTACCCTGTGGATCGAGATGAACAAGAAGATCAACGCGTACAAACTTCACAAGCGCGCGCTCAAACACAAGATCGGCATAGCGCCGGGTCAGATATTTTCCTCGCAGGGACGTTTTGAAAACTGTTTCCGCATCAGTTATGGTGAGCCCTGGAGCGAGGAGATAGGGCAGGGGTTGCAAACATTAGGAAGGTTGATGCGGGAATTGCGCGGATGAGCAATAGTTCAAAGTTTAAAGTCTAAACTTTGAAATCCCGCGTTACACGCCGAGGTCGGCTCCGTCGGAAATGATCAGCAACAATTCCTTTACTTCTTCCGCCTTATCGTGCTCACCCATTTTATCAAACGACATGATCAGGTTTCTCAATACGCGCCTTACGATATCGAGGTTAGAACAGGGTTCGAAGAATGAGCTCTGGGGAGTGAGGTGCAGCTCATTGATATAATTCTCTATGTCCTGCTTCGAAAAAATAAGGCCTTTGTTGAATGCATTAATATAAAACTGGTTGTGTCGGTCGTCCTTATAAGTGAGGACGAACAGGTTCGGCAGATTCACTCCGTAAACAGGCAGCTTCAGCTTTTGAGCCACGAGCATATAAATGACGCACAACGTAATCGGATTGCCTTTTCGCGTTTCGAGCACGATGTTGATCATCGAGTTTCCCGGACTGTGAAAATTTTTTGTATTCGCGCCGAACTTTAGTTTGCTGAACAGGACGCTATTGATGACTTTGACCTGATCGAACGGATAGAGGTCTGGCTTAAATTCGAGCCAGGTTTCGTAATAAAGCTGCTCCAGTTCCTGGCGCAGCTTCAATTGCTCGATATCCGGGTATTGATAGGTCGCGATCAGCCACATGCCAGTTAGCAGATCGTGTTCTTCATCCTGATACCATTCTTTCAGGCGCTCTTTCAGGAGCTCGTATTGCAGGGTATGGATGAGGTCTTCGATCCGGCGCTGAACCTGTGAATTGAAATTGCTTTCCCACTCCTGTTCCAGGAAGGGGATCACCTGTGTTCCCAGCGAAAGTATTTTTTCCTGAACGTGCGTAACGATTTGCTCGTCGTCATCATCCAGCAAGGAGATCAGCGCCTTGAATTCCTTTGATTCCATTCCCATAACTGCCGTTGCTTCGTCCGTGAAAGGTAAAAATTTTATAATTATCTAACGAACGCGCACGGGAAAAAGCTTCCAGCTATCCGGTCGAAAAAGGTTTTTGATATTTTTTTTGTTTTGCGAAGAAAAACCATGCCGCCGTTTGAAAGAATCAACGGATCATCAAAGCCTCCAGGCGAAAGTTATGTTTGAATAACGCCGACGTTAAACTTTTCTATCGGCGCGTGGTTAGCAGCCTCAATGCCCATTGAAACAACTTTGCGCGTTTCCATCGGATCGATCACTCCGTCAACCCACAGGCGGGAAGCGGCGTAATAAGGACTGAGCTGGTTGTTGTATTGTTCAGTGATCTCGCTCAGCAATTTTTTCTCTTCATCCGGCGTAATCGTTTTTCCCTGCGCCTTCAAGGTATTCACTCTGATCTGGAGCAAAGTCTTGGCGGCGGAAGACCCACTCATCACAGCGATCTGCGCGGTAGGCCACGCGTAAATCAATCTCGGGTCGTATGCTTTCCCGCACATTGCATAGTTGCCCGCGCCATATGAATTCCCGATGATCATCGTAAATTTCGGAACGGTCGAGTTCGCCATGGCATTCACCATCTTTGCGCCGTCTTTGATGATACCACCGTGTTCCGCTTTACTTCCAACCATAAACCCGCTGACGTCCTGCAGGAATAACAAGGGTATTCTGCGTTGATTGCAGTTCATGATAAAACGCGCGGCTTTGTCTGCTGAGTCCGAGTAGATCACACCCCCCATCTGCATTTCACCTTTTTTCGTCTTCACCACCTTACGCTGGTTTGCAACGATGCCAATAGCCCAGCCGTCAATACGCGCCGTACCGCAGATGAGTGTCTTGCCATAAAGAGCTTTGTACTCGTCAAATACGGAGTCGTCCACCAGTCTTTTGATGATGTCCAGTGTGTCATATGGTTTTACCCTGTCGCCTGGCAGAAGGCGATACAATTCCTCCGGATTTTCTTTGGGAGGCATTGGAGTGATCCGGTCGAAGCCGGAAAGTGAAGGCGCTCCAAACTTTTCGAAAAGGCTTCGGATGTAGTCGAGACATGCCTGGTCGTTGGGAAATTTATTGTCCGTCACGCCGGAGATCTCGCAATGCGTGGTAGCGCCCCCGAGCGTTTCGTTGTCTATGTCCTCGCCGATGGCTGCCTTTACGAGATAAGATCCGGCCAGAAAGATCGAGCCAGTCTTGTCGACAATCATTGCCTCGTCCGACATGATCGGGAGATAAGCACCGCCGGCGACGCAGCTTCCCATAATGGCTGCGATCTGGATGATACCCATCGAGGACATCTTTGCGTTGTTCCGGAATTGCCTCCCGAAATGTTCCTTGTCGGGAAAGATCTCATCCTGCATCGGCAGAAAAACTCCGGCGCTGTCCACGAGATAGACAACCGGTAAATTGTTTTCCATCGCTATTTCCTGGGCCCGTAAATTCTTTTTGGCTGTAATGGGAAACCATGCGCCGGCTTTTACAGTCGCGTCGTTTGCAACGATCACACATGGCCGTTTGTGAATATAACCGATGACGGTTACAACGCCCCCGCCAGGGCAGCCGCCCACCTCAGGATACATTCCCTCTCCGGCGAACAGGCCGATCTCCAGGAATTCCGAACCCTTGTCAACGAGATATTGAACGCGTTCACGGGCCGTGAGCTTGCCACGCTGATGTTGTTCGTCGATCTTTTTTTCTCCTCCGCCGAGCCGCGTCTTTTTTTCTTTTGAATGAAGCTGCAAGATGAGTTGTTTCATCTGGTCTTCGTTCTTATTGTATTCTAATTCTACTTTGGTCATTCTATCAAGGACACAGAGACACTGACATTCTCAACTTATTCCCACGAAATCTTTTGCTTGCCGGAACCGAAAAAAAATGAACGCCGACGGCTATCACTGATTACCGTTCTCCCTCCTGCGCTGTTGTTCCAACTCCCTTTCGATCTTTTTTCTGCTCTTTCCGAGCGGGGCCATAAAGTGTTTGGGGTTGCTGTTGAAGTGGCTCGCAAGCGAGTCAAGGTTCTGCAGCAGATTATTAAGATTGTTGTACAGGGAATCCTCGGTCATCAGCTTGCTGGCCGTGTTATCTCCGCTGTTAAGTGAGCTGAGTGTTTCGTTCAGCTTCGTCAGAGACTGTTGTGCTTTGTTAATTGTGCCCCCGAGTTCCAGTCGCTTCAGAGAGTCACTGAGTGTCCTGAAGTTCTGGAGCGTGGGTTTGAGATCCGTAAGCGTCGTATTGAGATTGCGTCCTACT
>CBFGXV010000133.1:0-6883 GCA_965652755.1 uncultured Chryseosolibacter sp.
ATACCGTATTGGGATACCGGCGCCCCATCACTGCACAAGATCAAAGACTACCTGGATAAACCCGCTGATCCCTTTAACGACTACGAACCGGTTGACAGCTCAGCTGCAGCCATCGCAGCGCAGGGCTTGTTGAGACTGGGAAAATATCTGGAGAAAAGTGACAAAGACGCTGCAACACAATACTGGCAGGCAGGCCTCACAGTGCTCGATACGCTGTTGCAGGAACCGTATCTCAGTACAGACGCAACTCACCAGGGACTCATCCTGCATTCCATTTACCACCGGCCCAACGGATGGGATTACATTCCCAAAGGATCCAGGATTCCTAATGGCGAATCGAGCATGTGGGGCGATTATCATGCAAGAGAAGTCGCACTTTACCTGCACCGCATCATCCGCAATGAAAAATATTACACCTTCTTCAATTGCCTGTCATGACCGCAAAGCCGTTAACGGATCTCTCGCGCCTTTGTGTTCATACGATCACAACAAAGCCATGGAAAATAGAGGAGGCGGCCGCGAATTTCGCCGCAGCCGGAGTGAGCGGAATTACGGTGTGGCGTGACGCTCTTGCTGGTCGCAATATCCGGAAGACCGGAGACCTGCTTCGCGGTGAGGGGCTGAAAATAATTTCCCTTTGCCGTGGCGGTTTTTTTCCTTCGATCGAAAAGGCTAAGAGGGTTGAAGCGATCGGGGAAAATAAAAAAGCCATCGACGAAGCCGCAGAACTCGGGACCGATATGGTCGTGCTCGTCTGCGGGGCTGAACCGCGACAGACTCTGTACGATTCGCGAGCGCAAATAAAGGAGGCAATCCAAGGTTTGTTGCCGTACGCAGAAAGCGCCGGAGTAAAACTCGCCATAGAACCGCTCCACCCCATGTACGCTGACACGCGATCAGCGGTCAACACACTTTCACAGGCCAACGAAATGGCTGAAGAAATACAATCGCCGTGGGTAGGAGTCGCAGTAGACGTGTATCATCTGTGGTGGGATCCATCACTGGAACATGAGATCAAAAGGTGTGGCAGGAACAGGAACCTGTTCGCCTTCCACATTTGCGATTGGAACGTGCCCACAACGGACATGCTAAATGACCGCGGGCTCATGGGTGAAGGCTGCATTAACGTACCACTCATCAGAAGTTGGGTAGAGGATGCAGGCTTTACCGGATTCAACGAAGTAGAGATCTTTTCAAATACGTTTTGCAAAATGGACCAGTCCGAATTCCTCCAAAAAATAATTACTGCGTATAAGAATAAATCTTAACGCCACAGTAAGAGTCTAAAACCAAGTACACTAACGAATAACAAAATAAATGAAGCAGCATACCGTCGGCGTAATCATGAATGGCGTAACAGGACGTATGGGAACCAACCAACACCTGATGCGATCAATGGTTGAGATCATCAAACAGGGAGGTGTGAAAGCAGGCCCAGGGGAAATCATCATGCCCGATCCGATACTGATCGGTCGCGATGTCAACAAACTCGAAAAGCTTTCCGCCATGTCTGGCGTAAAAAAGATCTCCACAGACCTCGACAAGGTCCTGGCAGACCCCCACTACACAATTTACTTCGACGCCCAAACTACAGGACGACGCGCCGATGCGATCAACAAAGCAGTGAAGGCGGGGAAAAATATTTACTGTGAAAAACCGATCGCGGTAGACACCAAAACCGCTTTATCACTTGCAGAGCTGTGCGAGAAGGCAGGTGTGAAGAATGGCGTCGTACAGGATAAGTTATGGCTACCTGGGATCCTGAAAATAAAACGTCTTATACAACAGGGTTTCTTTGGAGAAATACTCTCTGTCAGAGGCGAATTCGGCTATTGGGTTTTTGAGGGAGATACGATCCCGGCACAACGCCCATCGTGGAACTATCGAAAAGAGGATGATGGCGGTATCATCGTCGACATGCTCTGCCACTGGCGATACGTTCTCGATAATGTTTTCGGGAAGGTAAAAGCTGTCTCCTGTCTGGGTGCAACGCACATTCCTCAGCGGATCGATGAACAGGGAAAGGCTTACAAGTGTACCGCCGATGATGCTGCATACGCAACCTTCGAGTTGGAAAACGGAGTCATTGCCCAGTTCAACAGCTCATGGACTGTCCGTGTGCGACGCGATGATCTGCTGACACTCCAGGTGGATGGAACAAAAGGTTCGGCCGTCGCCGGATTGCGGGAGTGCTATATCCAGCATTATGGCAATACACCAAAGCCAGTATGGAATCCGGATATTCCACAGCCTATCAACTTCTTTGAAGGTTGGTCGAAAGTTCCGGACCAGGAAACATACGACAATGCATTTAAGGTACAGTGGGAGCTTTTCCTCAAGCACGTTGTGAAGAATGAACCCTTCCCATGGGATCTCAGAGACGGTGCCAGGGGCGTTCAACTTGCTGAGAAAGGTCTTGAGAGCTGGACTAAACGTTGCTGGGTGGATATCCCCGCTATTTAAACACATAAAAAGATGAAAAAAGTAGCTTTGGTTACGGGTGGGAGCCGCGGGATCGGACTGGGCATCGCCCGGGAACTGATCACGCTTGGATTCAATGTAGCAATCAATGGAGTCCGTCCGGAATCCGCAGTCATCGATGTTGTTACTTCACTTCGCAATGGCGGGGCCGACGTGGTCTATTGCCAGGGCGACCTCGCCTCGTCCGAGGACAGAAAAAAAATCATCCAGAAGATCAAGGATCATTTCGGAAAACTAAACGTACTGGTGAATAACGCTGGAATCGCGCCAAAAGAAAGACGCGATATCCTGGAGGCAACGGAAGAAAGCTTCGATGAAGTTATCAACACAAATTTCAAGGGCAATTACTTCCTGACTCAGCTCGCCGCCAACTGGATGGTCAGTCAGAAGAAAACTGATCCCGGTTTCACGGCGAGTATCATCAATGTTTCCTCCATCTCGGCAACCGTTGCATCGATCAATCGCGGAGAGTATTGCATCTCGAAAGCAGGGATCAGCATGGCCACGCAATTGTTCGCTGTCCGCCTGGGTGAATATGACATTCCTGTCTACGAAGTCAGACCTGGCGTTATCAGCACCGATATGACGAGCGGCGTAAAAGAAAAATACGATCGCCTGATCGAACAGGGCCTTTGCGTAACAAAACGATGGGGCTATCCCGATGATGTGGGAAAAGCTGTTGGATCTCTCGCAAACGGTCAGTTTCCTTATTCAACAGGTCAGGTTATTATGGTTGACGGAGGATTGACAATTGACCGTTTATAAAGTCAACAACCTGGAATAAAGATCGGAATTTCTCTTTAAATAAGATGACCGTGCCCGCGCTAAAAATTTAGTTGCGGGCACGGTTTTTTACTAATTGACGTTTTCTTTAATATGCATCTTTTAAGAAGGGCATCCAATATTGTGATGAACGAGCTTTCCACGAAAATACACGTGCTGACTTTCCGCAGGCTGTTGACTGAACTCAAGGAACACCGCCCCGACATCTGCATACGCCATCGTCTGCTTGGACAAATGTGGGCGAAAAATTTTCTCAGGGTCTGTGAAAGAACGGAACAGGGTGTGATCCTTAAGGATGAAACCCTTAACGTGTTTGTGAAGGTTTCGGACCTTTCTCATGTAATGCAATTTGAGCTTGACAAACCCTTCCAATCGTTTCAGCCTTATCTTCACTACGAGGTCGTAGTCACCGGGGAATGGTGACAAGCGCCTCAATCAAATGTCTTACCGTGGCACGGGCCGGCGCTCCCTTGATTGCGCGCGCTCTTTCTCAAACGCAACGAATCTCTCATATTGTCCGGGCGTCAGCGTCTCCTTGACCTTCTTATTTCGCTCATCCCGAATCGTCTTCGCAGCGGCTCGTCGAGAGGCGCCGGTCGTCGTTGTATCTGCCCGGAGTTTTTGAAACGCGGTAGTCATGATCGCATTTATGTCTTTGATCTTCTTCAACTGTTCTTCGGAAAGCCCGACCTCCGTTCTTAATTTCTCCATGTCTTCACCCTTACTTACGGAAGGCCGGCTCCGCCTGGCCTCACCTGGCTTCATGGCCATCCATCTATCATATTGTTCCTTTGAAAGAATTTTTCTGATTGAATCATTCCACGCTTCGAGCATACTTTTTCGTTTCGACATCAGCTTTTCTCTGGTCATGGAAGTATCTGCGCGGACCCGATCCTGCTCCTTTATGATCATTTGATTTGCCTCCTTCAACCGCACATACTGCACCTCAGATAATGACAACCCGGCCTTCATTTTCTCGATCTGTCGCTCATTCACGTTTTTGGCGGGTCTTTGCGCAAAGACGTTCGTACACAGGATGAGTATTAGCACTATCAGAATATTATTGTTCATCGTATTTCTTTTTATTCAGCTTTGACACAACCCCTGTAGAAAGGTTTAATCAGGAACTGATGAAGATAGCATATTCGCGCACAGCCGCCGGCAGCGACCGGCATAATTTTTAAGCAACATCTTTCATGGTTCACGGCAAGGCGAGATCGCAGCGCTACCAGCTCTTGAAGCGCGTTGAAAACTTATTTGAGCTGCCGATGATCATTCTGGGATTCGTCTGGCTTGCCCTGCTCATTATTGAGCTTGTATATAAAACGAGCCCGGTACTCGAGACTTTCGGCCTCGTCATCTGGATCATTTTTATTGTTGATTTTCTTATCAAATTCTCGATAGCGCCGGAAAAGATCCGCTTTCTGCGCAAAAACATTCTGACGGTCATCTCCCTGATTGTACCTGCCTTTCGTGTCCTGAGGATTGCAAGAGTGCTTCGTTTGCTGAGGTTATCTCGCGGGCTCCGTCTTGTAAAAGTAATCGGCAGCCTGAACCGCAGTATGCGGGCACTTTCTTTAACGATGAAAAGGAGAGCGTTCGGTTACGTGCTTGCCCTCTCGTTGATAATCCTGTTTGGCGGCGCCGCAGGAATGTACGCCTTTGAGAAAGATGTACAGGATGGTTTTCCGGATTATGGAACAGCATTGTGGTGGACGAGCATGATCCTCACTACCATGGGATCGGAATATTGGCCGAAAACCCTGGAGGGAAGACTGCTCTGTATTATTCTCGCACTGTACGCGTTCGCTGTCTTCGGCTACGTGACCGCCACGATCGCCACCTACTTTATCGGCCGCGATGCTGAAGATTCCCAGGCCAGAGCAGCGGAGTACGGGCAGATCGAATCCCTTCGCGAAGAAATACGCAAGCTCAGAGAATTAATAGAAAAAAGATCCACTGAATAAGACGACCGATCAAGGGGCTAATTCACCCGCGCTTAGATGTCAATCGTACGTCAGTACTGATGGAACGCCTCGGAAACAAATGTCAGAACAGTAGGCAAAGCGTTGCGCCAGTAAGTCCATGTGTGTCCGCCATCCTGCACGCGGAATTCGTGGGGGATTTCCTTTTTGCGCATGGCGATATGCACCAACGAATTTCCTTCGTATAGAAAATCATCGTCGCCGCAGTCGATATACCATCTTACCGCTTTCTTCTGATCGTCCGGCACCTGGTTTACCAGTTCCACGACACTGTGTCTTTTGTAATATGTCTCGGCTTCGGCATCCGATTTAAGTGTGATGTTGCGGCGTTTGAGAAATTCCTTTGTTTCTGCAAGAGTCAATGGCCCTGTTGACGCACTGAGGGGACACGCGGAGGAGAACAACTCCGGATGCCGCAAAGCATAGACGAACGAACCCCCGCCACCCATAGATAATCCAGCCACTGCGCGATATCGCTTTTCGCCTTTGATGCGATACGTCTTCTCGATGTAAGGCATAAACTCCTGAAAGAAGAAATCCTCGTAACGCCACTCCCCTTTGATATCGTTGAAGTATCCTCGCTGTCCGGTATTCGCGTCCGGCATTACGATGATCATCGGAGTGGCTTTCCCTTCGCGGATCGTTTTGTCGGCTATGTGCAGAACCTCGCCGAATTGTACCCAACCCGTGTGATCGTCGCCACCGCCATGCAACAAGTATAACACAGGGTAGCTTCGCTGTGAAGTCTCGTAATCCGGGGGAAGATATATCGCATATTTCCTATCACCCTGAAGTATCTTGCTGGGCAAGGAAAGGTTGTCCATAACTTTTCCTGTCTGTGCCAGGAGGGGAAAAAACTGAAGAAGAACAAGAACGAGCACTATCAGATGTTTCATACAAGTTTGCGTAAGGTTAGGTGAAAGCAAAATCAGCAATTATTTTCAGTGGCGCAAACGTTGCAGGCGTATTTCCTGATACATTCGGGAAACCTTTTCCAACTAAAACACCTTGGTTGCAAATGGCATGGATGTTTACAACACCTGCCTTTCATATGACGGGAAAACAACAATTCATTCTCATACTGATACTTGGCGCCCTTTCCACCATCAGCCCTTTCTCGATAGACATGTACCTTCCCGGCTTTCCGGCCATCGCGCGGGACCTGGGCACAAGCATTGCCGTCGTACAATTATCGCTGACCAGCTACTTCGTCGGCATAGCCGCAGGACAGCTGTTGTATGGCCCGCTGCTCGACAGGTTCGGAAGGAAGAGGCCACTTTATGCCGGGCTGGGAATTTACATCATTGCCTCATTGGGCTGCGCCTTGACGGAATCCGCAGACGCATTGATAGCGATGCGGTTTCTTCAGGCCGTGGGAGGATGTGCCGGAATGGTGGCGGCCCACGCCTTTGTACGCGACGTGTTTCCCCTCGACAAAACAGCCCAGGCTTTTTCCTGGATCACGCTTGTCATTGCGGTCTCGCCAATGATTGCTCCCACGGTGGGAAGCTATGTTTCGGTCGCGTTCGGATGGGAAGCTGTGTTTCTCATACTCGCGGGACTCACCTTCCTGATACTTACCGCGGTGCATTTTGTCCTTCCAAAGGGCAAAGCCGCCGATACGAACTTGTCAC
>CBFGXV010000134.1:0-6822 GCA_965652755.1 uncultured Chryseosolibacter sp.
CATATCTGCCCTGTGCCACCTGTCCATAAAGTAGGCATACGCATTCATACCGTTCGCAAAAGGTTGTATCAGGAAGTGCTGCTGCGCAACATTGAAGTTCCCGGCACCTTGCCATGTCATATACAGGGAGAAGCGCTTCCACCGTGCGTTCATTCCGACACCAAAGAAAATTTCCGGATCATCTCCCCTTCCGATGACCTGCCGGTCAGCATTATCAATGACGCCGTCATTATTAAAGTCGTCGTATTTGATATCGCCTGGCCTTAGCGTTGAATTAGCCTGGCGGTCCTGGATCGGTGAAGACTTGATGTCTTCAACTGATTGGAATTGGCCAACGGCTTTCAGACCCCAATAAATGTTTTTCCATCTCCCTTCCCGGTTGTTTCGCCAGTTATCGTCGGCGGAATTAAATTCCCGCTGCTCAACATGTGTCCACTTGGATCTTGTGTAAGAGACGTTCGGTGCAATTTCAAATTCAAACTCGCCAATGTTATTTTGGTGTCTGACGACAAGTTCAAAACCCCTTGTATCATCAGAGTTCAAATTCTCAAAAGGGAGGGCAGCGCCGAATGTACTTGGCAACTGCAGATTTCTTTGAGTAAGCAATCCGCCTCTTTTCCGGTAAAAGACATCCGCTTCAAGGGCGATCTTTCTTTCCCAAAGGCTGAGATCAACACCGATGTTCGTGACTTCGCTTTCTTCCCAGGTAATGTTCGGATTAGGCACTCCGGTGTCGACCATACCGTTTGATACAATGTCATTGCCAAAGATATAATTTCCGGAAGGGTAGGTATAACCGGTCAGGAACTGAAAATTACCTGTGTTATCGTTTCCGAGTTTACCCCACGAAGCGCGGAGTTTCAAATCGTCGATGGCATTGGCGCCGAGCATAAAGTTCTCTTCAGAGATCCTCCATCCGGCTGATACTCCTGAAAAGAATCCCCAACGTTTATCAACGGGAAATTTCGCTGAGCCGTCATAGCGGAAACTGTATTCAAACAGGTATTTCCCGGAGAAATCATAATTGACACGGCCCACGAGACTTTGCCTTCCATTGTCATAGGCAGTTCCGTTGTTGTTCTTGTTCGCATCAGGGCCCGCAAAGATCTGATCGATCGGGACGACATAATCAACGCGTCTCGCCCAGAAATTGGTGCCGGCATTTTCAAATTCCTCGTAAAGCAAGAGGGCACTGACATTGTGTTTCTCCACAAAGCTTCTCGTATAATTAAGAGAACCTTGTAAACGCACCGAAGCGTCTTTCCAATCTGTTAACTGCAAACTGTTCACGCCGCGTGAGCCGACAACTTGTGACGTCTGGCTTACCTCATCCCATGAGTGAGTAAGATATTTCTTTAACCACTGCTTTTGCTCGCGGAAGAACAGGTCCTGCGCGGCAGTGACCCTGGCACTCAAGCCCTGGATGAAGGGGATCTTGTAATTAATAGTCAGATTGCCTTGAAATACGTTCCGCTTATCATCGATGTACCCGGTCAGGTCCTTGTCCAGGTAGGCGGTCAAGCCATAGTTCGTGGAGGCAATTTTGCCATCCGGAGTTTTCGGATTGAAGATTGGCCACGAATACTGCAGCCAGGAGGCCATTAGGTAAGAATCCTGTATCAGGTTGTTCCGATCTTCGGTGCGCGCGCCAAATACAACGGAGATATCGAGATTATCATTGATCTTGGCGTCAACGTTCGTGCGGAAGTTATATCTTGAAAAATCCTGGTTATCACCTTCCCACATGGAAGACTGCTTTGATTCTCCGAGAAGGAAAAAATATTGAATGCTCTTACTTCCTCCCCGCACCGAAATATTTTGTTGTCTCTGCGGTGCGTAGTCTTTCACAAAGTAGTCGTAATAATCAAAATTAGGATAGTTGGGATCCGTTCCTTCTCTGAATTTCCGTATCTCGTCTTCGGTATATATCAGGCCACCCCCGAGATTCGTGGATGCTTCATTCTTCAGTATCGCGTATTCTTCAGAATTCACAAAGCGGGGATATTTCGTTACCGTCTGCACACCATAGTTCATATTGTAGGAAAATTCAGGTTTGCCGATCGTTCCTTTCTTGGTTGTAACAAGGATAACACCGTTTCCACCGCTGACACCATACACTGCTGTCGACGCGGCATCCTTCAGGATTGTAATGCTTTCGATTTCATTTGGGTCGAGTCTCGCAAAATCCCGTCCTACAATACCATCTACTACGATCAGGGGGCTGCCGAAACCGCGGATTGAAAGGCCCGCATCGTCCAGGCCAGGCTCCCCACTGCGCTGAACCGCAATCAGACCAGGCAACTTCCCGGCCAGAGCGGTAGTGGTGTTGGCCACCGGAACAGCGGTGAGATCTTCATTTGAAACAGCAGCGACCGAACCTGTCAAATTAACTTTCTTCTGTTCGCCATAACCGACGACCACCACTTCTTCCAGACTCTGCACATCGGGCATAAGATTGATGTCAATAACGGTTCTGTTATCGACAGCTATTTCCTGGGTCACGAATCCGATGAATGAAAAAACGAGGACGGCATCGCCCGCAGTTATTGACAAGGAGTATTTCCCTTCTGCATCAGTAGTCGTACCATTGGTAGTACCCTTCTCGAGTATATTCACCCCGGGCATCGATTCACCGTCTTCCGATGTAACTGTGCCTTTCACAGTGAACGCAGATTGCAAACGCCCTCCCTGGAAGGAAGGACCAGGTTCAGAGAGGTTCGCTGGCAGCGCCTTATGTTCCGCAGAAGTGGCTGCCAGGGGGGCGGTCTGAAGATTTCCAGACAACGACTGGTTGTTCGCAAGGGCGCCAGCGTGGATCTGAAAAGCCGCGAGGGAGCTCATCACGAGCAGCATCACAGACTTCGCAGAGAAGACCCTGTATAGGCAATGCCGCGCGGGAAAACATTCTCGTAACAGTTTTTTCATAATCATTAATCTTTAGTAAGTGGACGAGATTCTAAATATGCCCATGGCAGTTCTCCTGGAGAACTCCGTTGAAGGCTGGAGAGCAAGGGCAAACTTTCCAGCTCTTTTATCACGTATCATTTAGCCTTCATATTATTATTGATTTGAATGTTCGTATCGAAATATTCTCATCAGTGATTGCGATGCGAGATCTTCCAAATTCAATGGTTGCCCATCAGCCGGAATCACCCGACAGCCGATAGCCAGGACGTGGTGAGTCGGTATGCATCGCGGCCGGGTTGACAAAAAGAAAAATCCTTACACGCCGACGTCGTGCAGAGATGTTTTGCATGACTTGACGTGATGAAAATTCTGAAATCCTAAAACTTCCGTTTTTTCCGGTTACGTACCCGAAACTAAGCAAGTTTTGCAATAACACAAGGTCATTCGTGTAATTTTTCAAAAATGCGCAATTGGTGCATGAGGAGAAAAAAGATATGGACCGCGGATTTTCTATTACACGCGGACAGAGCGCGAGATGAGCGGTGAGCAGTAACTTTTCGCTAAGTTTGCACAATGACCTGCGAAAGAGTGCAGCAATGTCGCTGCGTGACCGATCAACAAAACAAAAATTCCTACTGCCCACCGTCGGTAAACCACGCAAGGACTCACCGCTTCATCAAACTGAATCGAATGATAGTCCCCGGATTCAGGTACCTCACGAATAGAGTCAGAAGTAGCGGGGAACACTAATTAACGATGTCAGCTTGTCCTGTCTGTTTCCCTCCTGCCATCGGTTTTGGCTGCGGACATTTCAATTCCGTGATCGTCCATATACCGTTGTACAATCTTTAATTATTGAAGACCTGGCAGGGAATACCTGAAAATGCCGCAGTCGCGGGGCATTTTGCGATGTTAGAAAATGAAGTGGCCCAGTTATCAAAGCACTTGTTTAAAACGGAATTGAAGCGGTGACAGGTTACAAACCTATGGTGCATGAGGAGCCAAGAATATTGTTTTCGCATGGACAGGGTGTCGGGCCGGCAGAAAAATTAGTGGCTGAACCAGGGACGGCACTGGATCAGACATGCACAAAGTGAGAACACGGTATCTCCCGATTCATAACGAAGTGCCCGCAAAAAATATTCTGCATAAATTTTCAGCGTAATTAGAATACTTTGATCAAGTACACAAAATAAATCGATGTAAGAAAACCTGCAATCAAAACCGTCGCACTCCATCTGTAGTCTTTTCTAATTTTGTACCACATGATCCAGCTACTAACACATAAGAAAATAAGTGCAACGGCAATCCCATCCATTGCAAACCGCCAAACGTGCGTGATAATCCAATTAGGTTGTTTATCAATATTTTTCTTATCGACGCCGTTGAAAGTATGCAGGGTGCGAATTTTACCCCATATATTCAGCTCATACTCCTTTTGGCTTACGGTGCCGCTTCTTAAATCCACGTGCAGGTCTCTACCAACTCCAGGAGACCCTACACGGAAATCAAAAGCATCGGCAGAATATTTGACGTTGGTTACCTCTCCGGAAATTTCGAGTTTCTCCATAACCAGATGAAGTAATCCTGCGCTGTCAAGGCCGATAGGAAGTGTCATCTCTGTGACAGATTCTTTTTGTTTCCTTTGTTCCCAGAAGCTGGCAAACTCCCAGCTACCATGATTAAGTAGAAGGCCTGATATTGAAAATAACCAAATAAAAAGTAACAGAAAAAGTCCAAGATGAATGTGAAGCTTGCGGTTCCAGAAATTCAGGTTTCTCACTTTAATTCAAATTTGATGGTAAGGGAAGTCCTAAAACATTATTAGCAAAAGGGAAGTAAAAATTATCAGTCCCAGGGCAATTGAAAAATATCCGAAGGTTCTTTCCACCTTGAGAAAGTACCACAAAAAAACGCCGCTGATCGTCAGGAATAATAGCAGGTATACAACAACATCCGCCAGGACCCGCCAAACTTGTATATAACCCGAATTGCCCCTTATTTTTACGTTATGCGCTCCCGGCATCGAATGAAGGAAAGTTAAAGCTCGATACGCTCCCTCATTTTGTTGAGTGATGAAAACACTGTCGGTGTGCTTGTTGACTATAATCTGGGTTTTTAGTCCAGGTTTTTTCACAGGAAATGAGATCCTGTCGTCATTTTGATTGATAAAATCTATTTCGCCTTCTATTTCTAACTTTTCAATGATCGCCCTGGCAGTCAGTAAATCCGTAGTATCGTAAGGGATTTTATCCAACTTCATCCTGGTCTCTGTTGAAGGTTCAATGGGACTCATGATGTCAATTAAACCCGGGTGGTTAAATACGAGAACACTAATACTGAAGATCAGAACGAAGGGCGTAATAAACAAACCGAAGTATAAATGCAGGCCGCGAAGGAGCGGGTAATATTTTTTCATAATCTGTTAAAAGGCTAAATATCGGGCAAAATATAACGCGAAATTCACGACGGGCACGTACCGCCTAACCCGTCTTTAGCCCGGAAGTGAAATTTGCGATGAAGGCTCAGGAGAGCGTCATCGTCGCCGTGAAGTATGCGGCGGTGCTAACGTAAGCCTCTTTCTACTCCAGGCAATGACGCCAACAACCTGGATTCGCCACTCGGCCACCACTGGCAGGATGCGACCCACATTACTTTTGGAGTGGCCACGATCGGGTTCAGGTATAAAATATTCAAGCTCGATGGGTCATTATTCACTGGTAGGGAACCGGGCGAAGCCCGTTATGGATTTGACGAGCCAAAATTCGATTCCTACTCACAGGCTTACAGTGAACCCGTCCAGAAGCTTATCAGCTCAAGTATCCCGGGCATTTCTGAAAAGTCCGGAGGCAGTGGAGCCCGACGAAGATGTGGACAGAACGACCGCCTCGATCATTCATTCATTGCCACTCTCCGGCGATAACCGCTTCCTGACATCTGCATTCATTTTGGGGCTATAACGACAGCGGCCAAGATCACAAGGAGAATTCCTATACCCTGGAGTCAAACCTGCAGCTTGACAGGTTCGCTGTTTATGGACGTTATGAAAACATTGAAAAGTCTGCAAGTGAGCTATTGCTCGACCAATTTGAAGAGCATGAACTTTTCGGCATTAACGCGCTGACATTGGGATTGAACTATACCATTGTTCGCCGAGTGAATACAAACCTGGCAATTGGTGCACAAGGCACGTTATACTCGGCAGACTCAAGACTGGATCAAGTGTACGGGAATAGTCCGAAATCTCTGGAAATCTACCTTCGGATAAGTCCAGGCCTGATGAATATGAACCAAATGAAAATGAGTCATGATTAAGAAAGAATCATTCCTGGTGGAAGGCATGGCCGGCTCCGAGCGCACCGTATCGCGCGTTGCCGGAAACCCTGATGGGGTGGGATCCTCGAAAGCGGACCTCAAATCTTCAAATCTTTTACCATCCGACATAGGCCGGAGGCCTGATCCCATTTAATCTTAAATAGACAACCAGTTGCCCCCTGTGATGTGTTTGATGATCATGCAGAAGATTAATGATTTGAAGATTACTCATAGGCCCGGCAAAAAAGGATACGGTATCCGGCAACTGGTCAGCCGGGAATTGCTTCAGTTTAGCAAGCGCATAACTATAGGCCCGGTTTACGACGGCGATGATAGAATCTTTTTGTTGCAGTTTAAGGTCAGCTTCGCTGACAGGATTCTTCTCCTTGCCACCCAGATAGTAACTTGAAAGCCAGCCCAGATTTCTGGATAGATGCGTGAGCTGCTGAGCAAAACTCATTTCCGCCGGCGAAGGTTTGAATGTATAATTTTCAGCAGGCATGGCGTTGGCAACGTCAAGGGTGTATGTCGCAGCACTTTTCAATTTGGCATAAGCTGCGCGGATAAATAACGTATCAACCGACTGGGCATTGGTCTGAC
>CBFGXV010000135.1:0-6807 GCA_965652755.1 uncultured Chryseosolibacter sp.
TCGGTATTTAAGAAGTATAAGGAAACGGGAATCTTCGACGAGAACGAGATCTACCCTTACATGACCGAGGGGTTTGGCGAGGACATCCTCCCAAAGAATGTCGATTTCGACGTGATCGACCTGTTCATCAAAGTTACTGACAAGGATGGTGCGATCATGGCGCGCAAGCTATCGCGCGACGAAGGATTGTTCGTCGGGTGGTCGAGCGGCTCCGCCGTCCACGGCGCGATCGAGTATGCGCGCGAGCACATGACCAAGGATGACACGATGGTGATCCTGCTGCCTGATCATGGCACGCGCTATCTTGCAAAAGTTTACAACGATCAATGGATGAAGGATCATGGCTTTCACGAAACGCGCTCTTTCGGGTCCGCGCGCGATATATTGCATCAGCGCAACGGGAAAGACAGTCTTATCACGGTGAGCAAGTCGGCAAAAGTAAGCGAGGCAATACTTGTGTTCAATCGCGAAGGTATCGACCAGGTGCCGGTGATTGAGAATGGCCAGTTCGTAGGAAGCATCAGCGCCTCCAGCCTGCTGGAGAAGATCATCCAGGATCCGCAGTTGCAAAAGAAAGAGGTTGGTGAGGTGATGGACAAGCCGATGATGTTCGTGGCGCCAGACAGCACGCTGGATGTCCTCTCTTCAATGCTCAACAAAGATAACAAAGCTTTACTCGTCCGGGACTCGCAGGAGAAGGTGCACATCATTACGCAGCATGATGTATTAAAGGCAATGACAAGTTGAAATTCGAAGTAGCGGAAGAGTTCGTAAGATCTGACGTGCGAGCGACTAGTCCTTCCTAATCTCGACCTCTACACGATCGTTGAGGCCAGCGAGTGTTCCGCTTGATCCAAAGATCATCTGTGTTCCGCCTTCACCTTTGGTAGTGATGCGCTCAGCATCGATCCCCTTGCTGACCAGGTAGGACTTTACAAGTTCCGCGCGCAAAAGCGACAATTCCTTCGCACTGGCACGACCCTTTGCATTTGAGGCGTGGGGTGTAAAAAAGTCGGTGCCTTCGCCGAGACTAACAATATCGCGAGCCTCATTACCATTTGTGTGGCCGTGAAGACGTATGTGGTAAGCTTCGTTTTCCTCCATCATGGCTACAAGCTCATTCAGCTCGCGTTCGGATCCTGGTGTGAAAAGCGCCGCATTGTTGTAGAACTTGACAGCTTCCATTTCCATATAATCTCCCTTTCTCACTCGCTCCAACTGAAATGGTATTACGATCTCCTGATCCGGGCCGACAGAAGCGCCATCCGCCTCCGCGGCCTTGCTGTAAACTACGGGCTTCTTTGTCTCGCGGAATCCCATGACATGACAAACAACAAACCATTTTCCCGACCTGTTGCCCGGCGCCGGGACGTACACCTTTTCGTTTCCGTTGAAA
This sequence comes from uncultured Chryseosolibacter sp., assembly GCA_965652755.1. Lineage (GTDB taxonomy): Bacteria > Bacteroidota > Bacteroidia > Cytophagales > Cyclobacteriaceae > Chryseosolibacter. The sequence continues at coordinate 1,397 of CBFGXV010000135.1, forward strand.
CCGCGGAACTGCATCGCCTTTTCACTCTCCTGCAAACGGACAAGGCCGTTAACAACGCTGCCGGTCTCATTGTTGATCAGCTTGAATACGAATGGCCTGCCCACGGGCTTCGGAGCTTCAGCCACCGGAGTTGAAGTTTCAGGTACCGCGGCCGACTTTCCTTCTTCGTCTGGTTTTTGTACTGGTTCTTGGGTGACAACAGGAGGATCCGGTTCGGGCTCTTCCACGACGGGCGGTTGTTGGATCTTGGGAGGAGGCTGGGGCTTGTTAGCCAACTGCTCGCTTCCAGATAAACGACCGTTAAAAACCCACGCGTCTTTAAAGACAGAGTTGCTTCGCAGCCGTGCTAATATGCCGTCAGCTATGTCCTTTGTTTGTGTGGCGCGCACATAGACATAGTACACTTTCCGCTCTTCATTAAACGCATATACCGCCGGGAGATTTTGCTCCTGCGCAAAGTTGCAATACTTCCGGGCGTTCTCTTCACTTTTGAAACCACCTATGACAACATAGTACGGTGTAAAAGTGTCCTGGGCCAGTGATGACTGAGATAAAAAAATAATGATGACGAAAAAGAAGCGGTAAGAAGACCTCATGTTACTTGGAAAGCTATTCAGATAAGATTTCAATTTCAACTCTTACGTTTTCGTTTGCGCGCACAGAATGCTTGTCGTGAATGGGTTTCTTTCCCCCCCACGCTTTCACCTGCATGCGGTGTGCAGAGATTCCGCTGTTGATGAGAAAGTCGCGGATGACCACGGCGCGCTCTTCCGAGAGTTCTTTGGCTGAACCGAACCCTTGCCTGGTTCCCGCAAGTGAGTAAAAATTTCCGGGAGTATCCATGCGAATGATCTTGCCGGAAGCATTGCCATTCGTGTGGCCGTGGATCATGATCTTGTAAGTGGGATTTTCCGCCAAAAGGTCAAGTAGGTTATTCACTTCGTAACGCGATTCAGGTCTCATTACCGCAGCATCCTTGAAAAAGAAAACGTTGTACATAATAGCAATATCTCCTTTCTGCATCCTGACCAGTTCAAAAGGTACGACGAGGTTTCCCTTATTATCGAGATAGAGATCTTCCGGCGGCATCGCCGGGTCGAATTCCCGTTGTTGCTTCCTGTAGCCGAATACCTGACAAACAAAAGAAATTTGTTTCGTCTTGCCGGATGGCATCGTGACTTTTACACCGGTGTTACCCTGGTAAGTTGCCATACGCCGCGATTTTTCGAAGTCGATCGCATCAACTTCACCGTCCACCATTTCAAGATTGTCTGCGCGGAAAAGATGGAAATAAAAATCTTTGCCTGTCACTTCCTCTTTCGTTAACTGGGCGGTCGTAGCGCGTTGGGGAGGGGGACCAAGGGCCGCCTGCCGTTCACGGTTTTCAGCGAGCGCTTTCCTGCCAGCGTCGGTCAACGACTTGTCTGTTTCCCTGGTTATCGCTGTGTTGGTAGTGTTAGTTTCTTCCGTTATCGCAGCATTTTCGTCGTTGCCCTGTGCTAGTCCAACCGCGTTCGATTGTTTATTCCTTACTACACCTTGTTGCGCGTTTGATGTAGTAACAGGACTGCCAGCTTGCTGAGATTCTTGACCGGTTGCCGGACTAACCTTACCGCCTTGCCTGGACCGTTGTGTTGAATTCTGACCGGCGCTGATATTTCCGTCACTTGATGCCTGATCTTTTGCGGCAATATCCGTCGGCTCTCTTTGTGAGGCTGGCTTTTCCGGTTGATTCTGATCAGCATTTCCCGGACCGGAATTTCCCTGCTTAAGTTGTTCGGCTGAACCCCTGGTAGAAGTGATATTTGCCTGACGCGCGGTCTGGTCATTTACCGCTGCATTGGTGGCCTGCATTTCACCCCGCGCAGTAGCCAGTCCGTTTTTCTGTGATGGTGATGTTACTTCCTGAGCCGGCTGAGTAATGTCCGGTTGGACAGCGCTCTGCCTGGAATTTTGTCCGGCAGCTTTTCTGGTTGTCTTTTTGCCGGAAGACACTCCGTTGTTTTTATCAGTTAGGTTTTGGCCTGCACTCACTTCACTGTCTGCGGTCTGCGTGCGTGTGGTCACCCCGTTGGTTGCCTCTTCACCCTGAATGGTACTCTCACTGTTATTGTTTCGGGGAGAACTCGGACCTTGAGAAACCGTACCCCCGGATGCAATTGCCTTGGCAGACCGATCAGCATCTGCGCCTGGGTTAACCGCTGATTTGCCTTGGCGATTCTGCGAGGTAGAATTGACAGTTCCATCGCGCGGCCGCGCGTGCAAAGGCTCCGCACTGAGAGAATGAATTTCCCGCCCGGTCTCCGGATTGAGATCCTGGTTCTGTCCCGCGCTGCGCTGCGTCAGCCCGAGCTCACCGAGGGCACCCGAATAGACCCAGGTGTCAAAGTACCTGGTTCCTGTTCTCAACTTAAGGGCTTCAGCGAATGCCACCTCTCTGTCGGGCGTCGTCATTACGAATACATAGAAGAGATTCCGGTTAGGGTTCATTTCGAACTTCGCCGGAAGTTTGTTTTTCTTATTGGCTTCATCCGTGAATTCGACGGCGTTATTCTTGAACGCAAAGGCGCCGATCACGACGTAATTGGGATAGACCGAGGTAGTGTCCTGAGCGGATACTGATAAAGGAAACACAAGGGTCAACCAGGTACAAACGCGTGCAAAAAATATGAATTTCTTCATGGCACTCGGGGCGGCATAGGTAAAGCCATAACACTAATATAGTAAATATTCTGTTATTTTCTGCCATTTCAGAGCTTTACAGTCTTGAAATCACTGTAAAATGCTCTTCCAGGGATTGTCCATTTTCATCCACAACTATCAGGATATGACCTCCCTCAGGTGCGTTGAGGGCGATGCGGTGAGTTCCTTTGGTCATCCCGATAAAGACTCCATCAAGGTGCCAGAAAACGGAGGCTTTGTTATCTCTGTGCGCAAGTTCAAAGACCGAACTGCCATCGCTCCCGTCGAGGGCCCTTGGAATGAGGATCCGGGCATTCGGTTTTGGATAGACGAGATCCATCGCAGATAAATTTGCGCTCGTCTCGCATCCGGGTTTGAACGGAGGCAGGGGTTTATAGGAGATATTTCTTTCCCTGTAATAATATTCCTGCACCGGTGGCAGGATGAACCATTTCTCATGGATGATGTTTTCCATTTCCGCACATTGACTATGCACCTGATATTTTTTATCCGCTGACACGTGTATTGTTTTGTGGTGTATGCATGTTCGCGTTTCGAGCCCGCGGCGTGTTACCATGGTCGTGTCTATCTGTTCGCAGTGAGGAGAAGCCCGTTGCCCGCTTCTGCGGCACGTTGCAATCTCAAACATTTCGGAATTCGGCGTCAGGAACCAGCTCTTGCGGGGCAACAACGAGAACACGTCGAACATTAACGGAGCCGCGGCGCTGGTGCCCGTCAGGCCCGGTCTGCCTTCGCCGTCGGCATTGCCGATCCAGACTCCGACGGCGTAATCGCCCGTCACACCCACAGCCCATCCGTCGCGGAATCCAAAGCTTGTTCCTGTTTTCCATGCTATTTTCTTCGAGGCGTCAAAATATTTCCACCCCGACTCCTCCCCTGGTCTGTATAATTCCCTAAGGGTTTCAAATGTCATGTAAATGGATGATGCGCTTAGCCATGACATTGCGTCTGTCGGCTGCATGGCTTCCTGCTCGCGGCGCGGCAGATACGCCGGTGGATGAAAATCGCTGCGGGTATACCGGTTTTTTCCCGGGTGCTCAAAATAATTGTGAAGTGTTCTGGCCATCGAAGCGTACATGCCGGTAATATCCCACAACGTGCCTTCCGCGCCACCCAGTATCAGAGAAAGACCATAGTGATCGGGTGATTCGCGCAGCGTGGTGAATCCGATATTCTTCAAAAGCGAATAGAACTTCTCGTAGCGGTAATCCTTGAGCAAAAAAACGGAGGGAACATTGAGCGACCGGATGAGCGCATTGTCCGCGGGTACAGCACCATCGTACTCCTTCGAGAAATTACGCGGGGCGAATCCATTCATCATTACAGGGATATCCGGCAGTAAAGTGCCGGGCAGGATCATCCCCTCCTCGAGACAGGCGGCGAACAGAAAAGGCTTTAATATGCTTCCGGTGCTCCTCCGCGACGTAATGATATCTACTTCATAACCTTTGTGTTCACCACTGCCGTAGACGTTGCCCGCATAAGCAAGCGTTTCGCCGGATCTGATGTCAAGGACAAGGACAGCGCCGTTATAGATCTGGTTTGCTTTTAACCTTTCATGGTAATCCTGCAATTTTGATTCAATACGCTGCTGAAGATCATAGTCGATGGTGGATCTGACTTTGCGCTCCGACAACCCTTCCCTTTTCATCCTGCCAAGAAGGTGTCTCGCATGTAGCGGAAGGGGCTGCGGCTTGCCGGGAATCGGCTCATGTTTGGCAAGCGCGCAGGTGAGCGAATCAATTTTTCCGGCGCGGTAAAGTTTGTCGAGAAGTCCATCCCTTTTTTTCTTCAGTATGTCTCTGTTTTTTCCCGGATGGAGAAGTGATGGCGCATTCGGCAACACTGCGAGCATTGCGGCCTCTCCCCAGGACAGTTGTCTTGAGCTCCGCCCGAAATATCTCCAGCAGGCAGCGTCTAATCCCACCACATTCCCACCAAAAGGAGCATGTGATGCATACAGCGCAAGGATCTCTTTTTTGGAATAGGATATCTCGAGCCGGCTCGCGAGTATCACCTCAATAAATTTTTCAAGGATGTTGCGCGGAGCCGGTGTTCTTGACAACCTGATGACCTGCATGGTGATCGTGCTGCCTCCGCTTACTACCTTTCGCTGTTTCAGATTTTGAAACATCGCCCTGACGATGGCAAGGGGATCGACGCCGGGATGGTAATAAAATCTGTGATCCTCGAAGGTTATCAGCGCCTCCTCGAAGCGGCTCGGTATTGAATCCGTCTGTGGAAAACGCCATTGTCCGTCATCCGCGATAGAGGCCGTTAACAGTTGTCCGTCACTCGCCTCGAGCACGCTGGAATACGGCTTGTCAAAGATCTTCCCGGGAAGTGAAAACATATAGAATATCAGACCGCCCGCGAGGATAATACTGATAATCCTTTTGCGGTACCCGAAGTATGCTGATATCCTTTGAAGGTCCATTTACAGTTTAGATCAGTTGATCGCTTTCGACACTGTGACGGCCCGACCTTTCTTTCGCGCATAGATGCCGGGATCATACATTGTTTCGCAGTTAACGCCAGGCAAATAGTAATCACCCGCATAACTCGCTGTAAGAGACACGCGGAAAGTTCTCGATTGTTGTGGTGCGAGATTAAAATAAGTGAAGACCCTGTCGTCCCTGATATCCTGGTAGGTCCTGCATGGTGATCGTGCTGCCTCCGCTTACTACCTTTCGCTGTTTCAGATTTTG
>CBFGXV010000136.1:0-6781 GCA_965652755.1 uncultured Chryseosolibacter sp.
TACGGCGATAATGTTTTAATACCAGCTTATACAAAAGCACCGCCTCGCCAGGTGCCCCGTACTTTTCTGACAGTTTTGCGAGTTTCCATATCAATGGAGTATGCGCAGCAAAATTCTCAATCCCGTATTTGCTGACATATGACCTTAATGCCCGATATAATTCTTCGTCTGCAAGCGATCGCTCGAGACGGTCGAGATAAACGGACTCGTTTTCGTTGGTATATAGTCTGATGTTGTTAACATTCGGAAAATTAAAGATGTCAGATTGGCTGTAAGTTGTCAGGCTATCGTTCAGTTCGATGACCCCGGCACCCTTAAATTTGTTTTTTTTCTTCTGGGCGTGGAGCGGGGAAGAAAGAAGAACGAAAAAGGCGGTTATTGCGATTAAAAAATAGGTTTTCACTTAACCTGCTGTGTTAAATGGGGCTGAATCTCATTAAAGTTGTTACATTTTTCCTTCTTTTACAACTCTGCTGGCACTAGTATTGTCCAGATAACCTTTTACAAAAAAAACCAACAATACTTTAATTGTTGTGTCAAACTGACATTTCAACGCATGTTTAAAACCTTGGCTATACAACTGGTGCAGGAAGAGTCCGACGATCTTATTCAAATGATCAATCCTGAGCAGGAAAGTGATTTGAAACCGGAAGATCTTCCTGAAGAACTGTCAATACTGCCCATCAAGAATACTGTGCTTTTTCCCGGCGTTGTAATTCCGATCACCGTGGGCAGGCAAAAATCTATCAAACTTGTTAAAAAGGCATATCAGGGCAACCGGATCATTGGCGTCATCGCCCAAAAGAACTCCCAGGCGGAGGAACCAACTGTTGATGACCTGTACCGCACCGGAACGGTGGCGCGAATCATTAAGATGCTTGTATTGCCGGATGGAAACACAACGATCATCATCCAGGGGAAGAATCGTTTCAGCATCAGCGAATTTGTCCAGGAGGATCCTTATCTGACCGCGAAAATTCAATTGTTATCGGAGCCTGTGCTGAACATCAACGGCAAGGAAGCGAAAGCTCTCGTACAGTCATTGAAGGATGCGGCTTTAAAGATCCTGAAGCTAAATCCTGAAATACCGCAGGAGGCGCAGGTGGCCCTCGACAATATTTCCAGCATGTCATTTCTCATCCACTTCCTGGCGAGCAATCTGAATGTGGATGTATCCGACAAGCAAAAGATACTGGAAACACAAAACCTCATCGACCGCGGTACCTTGTTATTGCAATACATGCTGCGCGATGTGCAGATGCTGGAGATCAAGCATGAGATCCAGAAGAAAGTGCACACCGACATTGATCAGCAGCAGCGCGACTACTTTCTGCGTCAACAGATAAAAGTGTTGCAGGATGAACTGGGATACGACGGCCCGGACAAGGAAGTGGAAAAACTGCGCAAGAAGGCCGAGAGCAAGAAGTGGCCGAAACCGGTTTCCGATCATTTCAAGAAAGAGATCGAAAAACTGATGCGTATTAATCCGATGGCAGCGGAATACCCCGTCGCCATGAACTATGTGGAGTTTATGCTCGACCTCCCGTGGGGCGAGTACACGAACGATGACTTTGATCTGAAGCGGGCCAAGCGCATACTCGATCGCGACCACTTCGGACTCGAGAAGGTAAAGACGAGGATACTCGAATACCTGGCAGTTCTGAAGCTGAAACAGGATATGAAGGGTCCCATCCTTTGTCTTTACGGCCCTCCCGGCGTTGGCAAGACCTCCCTGGGACGCTCTATCGCGAAAGCATTGCAGCGGAAATATATTCGCATGTCGCTCGGCGGAGTTCATGATGAAGCGGAGATTCGCGGACACCGCAAGACCTACGTCGGCGCGATGCCCGGGAAGATCCTTCAGAACATAAAGAAGTCGCAATCATCGAATCCCGTTTTTATACTGGACGAAATAGATAAAGTAAAATCCGATTTCCGCGGCGATCCCTCATCTGCGCTGCTCGAGGTCCTGGATCCGGAACAAAACCACGCTTTTGGCGACAACTATCTCGAAGTGGACTATGACCTTTCGAAGGTGCTCTTCATAGCCACCGCCAATTCCCTCGACACAATCCATCCGGCGCTGCGCGATCGTATGGAGATCATCGAGGTGACTGGCTATACGCAGGAGGAAAAAGTTGAGATTGCTATGAAACACCTTGTTCCAAAACAACTCAAGGAACACGGGTTGAAGATCTCACAGGTAAAATTCGCAAAGGGAGCGATCGCGAAGGTCATTGGAAGCTATACACGCGAATCCGGTGTGAGAAGCCTGGAGCGCAAGATCGGAACTATCGTCAGGAATATTGCGAAGTCGGTGGCAATGGAGGAGGATTTCGAGAAAGTGGTGACGGAGGCCTCGGTTCGAAAGATCCTTGGCGCTGAAATTCACGACGAAGAATTGTATCAGGGGAATGATATCGCCGGAGTAGTGACCGGACTGGCTTGGACCCAGGTCGGCGGCGAGATATTATTTGTCGAATCGAGCTTGAGCAAAGGAAAAGGAACGCTGACGATCTCGGGGCAGTTGGGAGATGTGATGAAAGAATCGGCGATGGCTGCGCTGTCATATCTGAAATTCAATGCCGAGAATCTCGGGATCGACTCACGGATATTCCAACAATACGATCTGCACATTCACGTCCCCGCCGGCGCCGTCCCTAAAGACGGACCTTCAGCGGGAATAACGATGCTGACTTCACTCGCTTCGATATATACACAGCGCAAAGTCAAATCGAAACTTGCGATGACCGGCGAGATCACGCTGAGGGGAAAGGTTCTTCCTGTCGGAGGTATCAAGGAAAAGATCCTTGCTGCAAAACGAAGCGGTATACGTGAGATCGTCCTCAGCTCGAAAAACCGCAGAGACATTGACGAGATAGAAAAGCAATACCTGAAAGGCTTGACCTTCTATTTTGTCGACACTGTCGATGAGGTGCTGAAGGTGGCCCTGTTGAAAGAGAAAGTTGCCAAGCCGATGAACTTTGCGCTGACAGAACCGAAACTTCAAAATTATATTCACAACTGAGCTCTGGCCGCGAACTCGTGACCCTCGTAATATTGCGATGATCTCCCTGCTATGGCCCGACCAAATTACGTTGGCATAAAACGCCCGTGTGATCTGTGGTAAACCTTGATTTAACTTCTCCGGAAGTAAAATATTAATGATATGATGGATGCAAAATATTTGACGCCCAAGGAAATTGTGGCGGAACTCGATAAATATATAATTGGGCAATACGATGCGAAAAGAAATGTCGCTATTGCACTGAGAAACCGCTGGCGCCGGATGAACGTAAAGTCCGACATTCAGAATGAAATAGTTCCGAACAACATATTGATGATCGGCGCAACCGGTGTCGGCAAAACTGAAATTGCACGACGCCTTGCCAAGATCGCTGATGCGCCTTTCGTCAAAGTAGAAGCTTCGAAATTTACAGAAGTTGGTTACGTCGGCCGTGATGTGGAAAGCATGGTCCGCGATCTTGTGGAACAATCAGTCAACATGGTAAAGGCTCGCAAGAAGGAAGAAGTGAAAGAGAAGGCCGCCGTTATCGTTGAAGATATTATTCTGGATGCGTTGATCCCCCCTCTGAAAGCGCAGCCATCCAGACCGTCAACAGGCTTTGGAAGTCATTCCGAAGGCGTCCCCGCGTCGGATGATGAACTGAATGAACGCACGCGAAACCTGTTCCGGGATAAGATCAGGAATGGCGAGCTGGAGGAAAGGAAGATCGACATCAACATCAAGGGTTCCTCCGGCCCGAACGTCGGAATGGTCGGGGCAGGCATGATGGACGAAGTGTCCATGATGAATCTTCAGGAAATGCTCAACGGCATGATGCCAAAGAAATCGAAAAAGAGAAAAGTTACCGTGGCCGAGGCGCGTAGAATATTGCTGGAGGAAGAGGCTGCGAAACTTATCGACATGGATGAGGTAAAGGACGAAGCCATCCGGCGCGCAGAAGATGCCGGTATTATTTTCATCGATGAGATCGACAAGATTGCATCAGGATCGAAGAAAGGGGGAGGGGGTCCTGACGTCAGCCGCGAGGGCGTGCAACGGGACCTGCTTCCCATCGTCGAGGGAAGCACTGTGAACACCAAATACGGCGTCATTAAAACCGATCACGTGCTGTTCGTGGCCGCGGGCGCCTTTCATATCTCCAAACCGTCCGATCTGATCCCGGAACTGCAGGGACGTTTTCCGATCCGCGTTGAATTGAACAACCTGACGAAAGACGACTTTATCCGGATCCTCAAAGAGCCAAAGAATGCTTTGTCAAAACAATACCAGGCGCTGTTTGAAGCCGAAGACGTGAAGATCGGTTTTACGGATGATGCGATCGAAGAAATTGCAAACACCGCATTCCTGATCAACGCTGAAGTTGAAAACATCGGCGCGCGAAGGTTGCATACGGTCATGAGCAAGTTGCTCAATGAACTGTTGTTCGATGTGCCGGACAAAATTCCGGCCCAATCGGATATTACGATCGATGCCAATATGGTCCGGGAAAGGCTGAGCGGTTTTGTCAAAAACAGAGATCTTAGTGAATATATTCTCTGATGCGCTACCTGCTGATCCTGGCTTTATTCTCTTGCGCTTCCTCCGCGTTTGGGCAGGATGCTGAAGTGACAGAACCCGATGTCCTTGTTCCCGTGACGGAGGACAAGGACTCAGTTCGCAGATATTTCATCAAAGGCTTCTCGGAATATTTTTTCCTTTATCCCGTGCTCAAACAGCGCACGCTGAATTTTGAGATGAATACGGCGGGCCGCGGGTCCGTACTGACCTACAAGCCGAATAATACGTATAGCCTTGGCGTTGGCGCTTATATTTTCGAGTTGGGTGTCGAGCTGGCGTTTGCCATTCCGCTGCGGGAACAAAGCCTTGCGCGGTTCGGCGAATCGGAGGCGCGCGACATCGGCCTGAACGTGTTGACGAAACGCCTTGGCGTCGATGTTTTCTATCAACGCTACAAAGGATTTTATATTCTGGATAAGGAACTGCAACCGCTGCCTGACGAACCCTATCCCCAACGCCCCGATATCAATACAATAAACTTTGGCCTGACAGGTCATTACGTATTCAACCATCAAAAATTTTCTTTCCGGTCCGCCTACAATTTTTCGGAAAGGCAATTGTACAGCAAAGGATCATTCCTCCTCTTCTCCTCTCTTTACACTTTCCGCGTGGCCGCAGATTCTTCGATCATCAAAGCCGACCGCCGCATGGACTTCGGTAGTCACGTCGACTTTACACGCCTGCGTTATACAACTTTCAGTATTGCTCCGGGATACACCTTCAATCTTACATACAATAATTTTTTTCTGAACACAACATTGGCTGTAGGGCCGGCACATCACTGGATCAACTACGATCTGGAGGGTAGCGCTTCCACTCGCCATGATATCGCGATCAATTCATTTTTCGGCGCCAGGGTGGCCATCGGATACAACGGCTATAAAATGTTTGGAGGCATCAGTTTCATTTCGCAGGGTAGTTCGCTGAAGTTCGACGAGGTGACGTTCTCCAACAACAACAGTGTATTCAAGGTCCTTGTGGGCTATCGTTTTGTTGAATCGGGCATCCTGCGGAAACGCGTGCTGGATATGTTGCCCTTCAAAATCTGATATCTCGCGCCCGCGGCTTCCGTGTCTGATACCGATCTTTTCAATTTTTGCGGCTTTTCGGGAAATCAAAGAAATCAATTTCGCCGCCGCCCCACTGCACGTCACGCCACGAGGAGACATCGAAATGTATTGCAGTAATACCACACGTTGGAATGTTGTCCGTGAAGGCTTCCGGTAAAAGACGGTTGGCAAAATCTGTAAGGCCTGGATTATGAGCGAATATCATTGCGACATCGTTCGCGTCGTTAAGAGCCTGAACGATCCCGAGGAATGTCTCGTCACTGGCATGGTAAAGCCTCGGATCGGTCTTGATCTGATTGTGATCGTAACCTGCCGTTTCGGCGATGATCTTACAGGTTGAAATGGCGCGAGCCGCGGGACTGGAAAGCAACAGGTCGGGATGAATTTCCTTTTCCTTCAACCTCCTCGCCATCCGCGGCGCATCCTTGCGTCCACGCTCGTTCAAGGGCCGTTCAAAGTCATCCTGGAATGGATCTTCCCAGCTGGATTTCGCATGCCGTACCAGATAGATTGTTTTCATGTTGTACTCAGACCTGTCGGATCATTACCGCGCTATAGTAATTAACAAGTTAGCAATCCGGGAGAAGGCGCAGAACAAAGCGACGTATTTTCTCTGATCCTCCCCGAGGGAATTACGGCGGGTCGGGCCATAACAGCTATACTTTGCCTCAACTCTTGATTAATATTATCTTCGCAGCCATGTCGCGCGCCAAAGCTTTCCGAAGGTCAGTCCGTTATTCACTTGTCTACTGGTTGCTGCGGTCGATGATATGGATTTCCGGATTGTTTCCGCGTAGAATATGGTTAAAGATATGCGGAGCATTGGGTTCTTTCGCCTGGTTGTTCGCGTTCAAAACCCGGGAGCTGACGCTGAAACACCTGCGCATGGCATATCCGGAGCGGAATGACGCCGACATCAGGCGATTGGGCAGGAGCACGTTCAGGATGCTCGGAAAAAATGCAGGTGACATCCTGAGAAGCTCGTCCGTTAAAGACCTGTCGCAACTCGAGAAATTCCTCGTAACACACGGACTCGAAAATTACGAAAAGGCACACGCAAAGGGGAAAGGTGTTATTTTTCTCACCTGCCATCTAGGCGCCTTCGACCTCCAGATTACCAACATGG
>CBFGXV010000137.1:0-6732 GCA_965652755.1 uncultured Chryseosolibacter sp.
ACCGTTGTACTCACTTCGGGCGTGTGGCGGGTTTTAATGATGTATCCTTCGGAAGGGAAAACTTCGGGGTCTTTCTTCAGCGGAACAAAAGACCATTCAGCTCCCACATGCGCTACATCGCGCCATGCACGGTAAGCGTCTACGTAGTTATCCCGGTTGCCTGACACAGGACTGATCCCTGTAAAAGAACTTTTCGTATGCGGCATGGTTGAGCGAACAGTTTCCTGTGTCAGTTTCCATCCTGCGATCACTTCGGTACCTGGAAGCCAATCCCAGCTCACCACTTTTTTGTCAGCGAAACGTATGGCGCGGAGAACCAGTTGCTTCCAATAGTCGCCCGTAGACTGACGGTAAATACCAATGGCAATGATCACTTCCTTACCAACATAGTTGCTCAGGTCAAATTCGAAGTCTGCATAATCACCCGAACCGTATGTTTTGTTCTCGCCAATTTTTACGGCGACCGGCTCTGGCGCAGACAGATCAACAACCTGGACGCCAAAATGTGCGGGGCTGGTAGCGTCTGCGTTGTGTGTGCGCAATCTTAACGACAGGATCTTGTTGTCATTAGTGATCATCTTGCTTCCATAAACGTAAGAATCGAACGTATTGAGATCGGCAGGATTGGTGCGATGTTCATCATTATTCCGGATCTGCAACGTGGTGCCCTCATTCTGTTCCTGCCATGCACCCCAGAAGTCAAGGGTTGACATGTAATCACAAGCCCAATCCCAATGCGGATAAGCATCAGCATTGCGCCCGCCCCGGTATTCGTTGTAGTACCATTTATCCGCCGTCGACAGGTCTTCAGCCGATAAACCCCGCAGAACTTCCTGACTGCCCATCGCCACGTTTATGGTCGCGATGCCGCCTGCAAAATCCGCAACAGCTACCTGTTTTGTGATTGTTACATAATTGGCTTTGGTGAAGGTTACCGTATAATTATCGGCGACGAGGTTTTCAATCGCATAAGTGCCGTCACTTCCGCTTTGAACGGTTCCCGCAACGCCCACGGTAATGGTCACATCCGCGAGGGGTGCGCCACCGTTCTTTGCATCTGTAACTGTTCCCGCTATTTTCGCAGACGCGTTCACCAATGTCACATCGACCGTGGCTCTTTTTTCGACGCCAAAATCCTGCGCTGAAACGGACTTGCTAAGCGTTAGCCACCCTGATTTTGAGAATGTTACGGCATGAAGCTTCAAGGATACCTTTTCGACAGTGTATGTACCATCGCTGGCTGTGGTGACGGTCACATCTTCTTCGTCAACACCAGACACAACCACAGAAACATCTGGCACAGGTTGCCCTGCGTTATCGGAGACAACGCCCGTGATCGTACCGGTGTCGATCCGGACAGTTTCATCTTCGTCGTTACAGGAAGTTAAAAGGGACGTCCCGACAAGAGCGAGATACGCCAGGGTTCGTAGAATTTTATTCATTGCTATAATGGTTTAGGATTGTATACATTCAGTCTGGTTGCAAGAGCTACGTGAAGAGGGTGACCACAAATGAGCTATCGATTGCATCAGACTGCAAACGTTAGAGACTGTTGGTTAAAAATGAGGGTTAAAAGTGGGTTAATGCACTGGAAAAAAATGCTAACCGACAGAAATGGCCTCTACGACACCTGAAAACTGCAGGTCTTGACAGATTGAACTGGTGGAACGGTTCCGGCCCCCCGGGCAGATACGGGCAGCCTCAGCAATTTATCAGCGGAAGACAGGACACTGAGACGGTTATTTTGTCATCCGTCATGCCCAGGGACCGATCAATCTCAAGCCGCAACAAGGGTCCGGGCGGGAAACTATCTCCTGCTGAACTGGCAGGTTGAATTTTGCCTGATCAGGTATGCCCTGCTATCCACCATTTAGGGATAAAAACTTAGAGGCCGATTAAGCTTCATTCGGCAACCGGAGGTCTGAATGCTTCCGTATGCCACGCCAGCCATCCATTTGCCCCTCCATAAATTTTTTCGCAAAATACTTGTGTAACTTATAAGTTACCTTTTTATTTACGTAACTTTTAAGTTACACATTATGACAAAGACGATTAAACACCAGTTTTTCTTCCCTCATCCAAAAGAGACCGTCTGGGAATACCTGACGAAATCCGAATTGTTGGAGCAATGGCTCATGAAGAATGATTTCCAGCCCATCGTCGGACATGAATTTCAATTCAGGACAAACCCCATACCGAGCCTTGACTTTGACGGGATCTGTTATTGTAAAGTTTTGGAGATCATCCCTTACAGGAAGCTTTCGTATTCCTGGAAAGGCGGCCCGCGCAAAGGCGAGATCACCCTGGATACGCTGGTAGTCTGGAAACTGGAGCCAAAAGACCAAGGCACCGAGTTATTCCTGGAGCACAGCGGTTTCGGCAAAAAAGAGAGCGCGAATTTCTACCCGGGTATGACCGACGGATGGATTAAGAATGCGCAAAAGATCATGAATCTATTAAACGCTGCACAACATGGCGCAACCAAGGCTTGACGCATTTCAGGTCGTCGGGGATCCCAGCAGAAGAAAGATGCTGATGTTGCTCTCGCGGAATAGTTTGACGATCAACAGCCTGGCTGACAACTTCGATATGAGCCGACCTGCAGTATCAAAACATATTAAGATCCTGCAAGGAGCAGGCTTTATTTCCATACACGATATCGGCCGGGAGCGGTACTGCACATTGAAGAAGGATGGCTTTGAAGAATTGCAGGCATGGATCTCTCACTTCGATTCGTTCTGGACCTCAAAACTGAAAAAGCTGGAAACTTTATTAAACAACAAATTGCCGAATAAAAAAAACTAAAATCCTATGACAACAAAAGCAACAACAATGACCACGCGGGAGGTTGCTGCACGGTTCAACGAGCTCGCGCAACAGGAAAAATGGTTTGAAATACAGGAGGAATTTTTCGCCGATAACGTAAGGAGCATCGATCCACCGGATTCACCCTATTTCGGGTACGCGGAGGGCAAATCGCAAGTCCGCAAAAAGGGTGAGGACTTTGTAAAACGCATCCAGGCAGTTCACAGCGCTTACACGACGGAACCCCTTGTGACCGGTAATCATTTTACAGTCGGAAGATCGAAAGATCTGACCGTGCAGGGACATGGACGCATACAAATCAATGAGATCATGCTGTATGAGGTAAAGGATGGCCAGATCGTTCTGGAACAATTCTTCTATTAAAAGTCTTCCCAATCGATAAACTCATAACAGCTACATGATGAAAATGACAACACCCAATTTAAGATGACCCTGTCAGTAAACGAACAGCAAACGAAGTGTTCAACGCAATCAGTAATGTGCGTGGATAGTGGACCGAGGATTTGGAAGGCTCGTCACAGAAGCTGCATGATGAATTCACTGTCCGTTTTTTCGATGACATACATGTATCAACACAGAGATTGGTGGAAGTGATACCGCACCAAAAACTCGTATGGCTTGTTACGGACAGCACGCTAAATTTCCTGAAGGACCAGAATGAGTGGACGGGTACGAAGATCAGCTTCGAAATCGCTGAACAGGATGGGACGACGCACATCGAATTTACGCACGTCGGATTAGTTCCTGAAGTCGAGTGCTACAAAGACTGCACGCTCGGGTGGAACCGCTATATCAACAGAAGTCTGCTTTATCTTTTGAGCGAAGGAACAGGAAGGCCCGAGCTGAAATTCGAGGCTGCCAGTGGTTGAATTCCTGCTTTTTATCCCGGAATCGGCTTGACTTAACGCGTCAACCCGATTCCGCTGCGCGTATGCATTCGCTATGGATTCTGACCGGCCCTCCGATGCAGTGACGACTCACCTACGCGCAGGAAATCCCGCATTTTGTTAGGTAACAGGATGAATATCATTAATTTTGGAGCCATAAATCCAAAACATGAACAAGCGTTATTATATTATCATTGCCGCGGCTGCTGTCCTGATGGCATCCTGCGGAAAGCAAGTTGAGCAATCTGAGTCAACAACGGATAGCGTGGAGGTTGCTTCTCCGCCCGTAGAAACAAAAGCAGCGAATACCAGCTACAAGCCTGCCTTTGAGGGTCAGACGCGGGTAGCCGGGGTAAAGACCACAACGGAGTACGAAGTCGCAGTGCTGGACACTACGCTGACAAGGCCATGGGGCATCACCGCCCTTCCGGATGGCAAATTCATCATTACAGAAAAAGGCGGAACCATGCGCATCGCATCAGCGGCGGGCAGTGTCGGAAGCCCGCTTCGTGGCGTTCCCAAAGTGAACAGCGAAAGGCAAGGCGGACTTCTCGGAGTTTGTATCGACCCATCCTTTGATGAGAACAGAATGGTCTATTGGGCATTCTCCGAGCCGTTGTCAAATGGAAACGTTACCTCGGTCGCAAAGGGCAAATTGTCATCTGATGAAAAATCGATGGAAGGCGTCAAGGTCATCTATCGCGCAGCACCTGCTTATAAGGGTACTTTGCACTATGGCGGACGCGTTCTGTTTTCAAAAGAGGGTCACCTTTACGTCTCGACCGGCGAGCGTTCGGACCTTGAAACCCGTCCTCAGGCACAAGATCTCAAGTCCGGCTTAGGAAAAATCATCAGGATCAATACCGATGGCAAGCCCATAGAAGGCAATCCTTTTGAAGGAAAGTCGGACGCACGTCCGGAAATCTACTCATACGGCCATCGCAATGTTCAGGGCATCGCGTTTCATCCGGAAACCGGCGACCTGTGGGAAACCGAATTCGGACCAAGGGGTGGTGATGAGCTGAACCGCATAGAGCCGGGCAAGAACTATGGATGGCCTGTCATCACTTACGGAATCGAATATGCAGGGAAAAACATAGGTGACTCTATTCAGCAAAAAGAAGGAATGGAGCAACCTGTTTACTACTGGGATCCTTCAATATCGCCAAGCGGTATCACATTCTACAATGGCGACGCAATTCCTGAATGGAAAAACAACCTGTTCATCTCGGCCCTCAGTGGCATGCATATCTCACGGCTTGTAATTGAAGACAATAAAGTCGTCGGTGAAGAGAGGCTGTTGGCAGATCAGTCGCAGCGCTTCCGGGATATCACGCAAGGTAAAGACGGTGCGTTGTATGCCGTAACGGATCAGGGGCGGTTATATAAGATTCATAAGAAGTAAAATACCAATACTTGATGCATGAACGGTCACGGCTCTGCTGTGGCCGTTTTTTTTTGCTCGCGTGGATGAGTATAGAAGACGAAACGGCTGTCGGCCGGTCTGGTCTCAAATCATTTCTGCTGATCATTTTTCCCTGCCCAGTTCCTGTATCTTCTTCCGATCACCGACGATCCATACAATATCATTCCATTCAAAGACCATTGTAGACGCGGGGTTCAATATGCGCTGATCATCTCGTTCAATTCCAATAACTAACCCGTTAGTGCGTTCCCTCAGGCCGGAACTGCGGATGTCTTTTCCTTTCAATCGTGTCCGCTCATTGACAACCAGCTTTTCCAAAGCGATGTCATTGACATCCACAGTGGGATCATTATCAATTGTGACGGAATCAAAAATCTTTTTAAACACCCGTATCTGTTCATCCGTCGCAATGACTCCTACCTGATCATAAGGAAGCAATATGGTCTGCCGCCCCGGAGTATGAAATATTTTTTCACCACGCTTAACATACACGACGTTGATCCCGTATTTCTCCCTCCATGCCAATTCCGCCAGTGTTCGCCCGATGTAATCAGCCTCTGGAGCAACATCCATCTGGATGATATGCGCATCCCATGGAGCTAAACGCGATTGTAACGCCGCATTCTTTCTTGACACGTTTGCAGACAGCGAATTATACGTCACCGTTTCTCTCGCATTCAGGTTACCGACGAAACGCAACTCTATACGATCATAGAATTTTTGAATCCTGCTTGCGAATACAAACAACACCGCTATGATAATAGGTACTGCCACAAAAATCGCTACCTGAGTGGAAAACAGTTCTATCACCCAAAAAGTAATAAACAATACACCTATTAATATGCGTACAATCTCCAGCATCAACAACGGCCCCCTGTTATACCTTTTCTCAAGCCACATTTCTTTGTACGCGAGATTATTGGGCCTTTTCGCCATCAGAGCCCAGAGGAATGGCGCCGCTATTCCCAGTGAAATGCACAATGCAATTGCCGCGCTCAGCGTCGTATTATCGATGCGGCTGTTCAGAAATGGCACAAGGAAATTCAATGTCAGGAGCATCAATGCCAGAAGCACAACACCATTGGTAATCGCAATATTGATATACGACTTTATCACAGCCTTCCACTCGCTTTCAGCCTGTATATTTTGCGTGCCCGACGAATAATTATTCAGCCCCCTGATCCACTTTGACGGAAGTCTTCCCTCGATGAAAAGATAAAATGGTTCTGAGTATTTGATCAGGTATGGCGTAGTGAATGTAGTAATAGCAGAAGCACCTACAGCCACAGGAAACAAAAAGTTAGAAATTACACCCAGTGACAGACCAAGGGTTGCGACAATAAACGCAAACTCGCCTATCTGCGCCATACTCATCCCCACCTGCACGGATTGTTTCAACGGTTGACCTGAGACGAGCGCTCCCAGGGTGGTGCTGAACAGTTTACCGAACAGAGTAAGAAGTGTAACAAAAACGACAGGCCAGGCATTTGCCGATATCGCGGCGGGATCTATCATCATTCCTACAGATACAAAGAAGATCGCGCCGAAGAGATCCTTCACTGGTTTTGTCAAATGCTCTACCTTTTCAGCGAA
>CBFGXV010000138.1:0-6620 GCA_965652755.1 uncultured Chryseosolibacter sp.
GTTGATTCGCATCCGGGCCATGGCATTTAAAGCAGCGGTCAGAAAGGATTGGTCGAATGTGAAAATTAAAGTCTACCACGTCTGGAATTCTGTGAGCGGTAGCAGCAGGTGTCGTTGTTTGTGTGAAGTAAAAAGCCGCTACCAGCGCTAACACCGCGACCATGACGATATACCAATACTTAGTGACGAATCTCATAGAAAAATCCTGAATAGTCGTTTAAGTTAGGAAAATATTCCTTACCGGTGAAGCATTTTACACATATGGAACGCACAGTTGATTTTGGGTTAGCAAGGGATGCGGACCGCGTCTTCTCAAGGATAATCAATTACAGACTTTGCCATCTTTAAAAAAAGATTTTTCAATGCTACCTTGCCGCTCATGAAAAGGTATTTCCTCAAACTTTACCAGTACAATGCCTGGGCGAATAAGCGCGTTCTCAATACACTGATCCGACAAGCTGTACACGACGAAAAGATCCTGTCGCTCATGGGCCACATTGTAGCCGCTCAGTTTCTTTGGCTGCACCGTATCAAGGGACTACCGCCCCCGGATGTCAAGCTCTGGGGTACCTATGAACTCGCTCAGCTGGCGGACATGGCGGAGAAAGCCGGATCTGAATGGCTGACCTTTGTTGAAACCACCGATGACTTCAATCGTGAAATGACGTACCGGAATTACACCGGCGATCCCTATACCAACAATATTGAAATGGTGATGATCCATCTCGTGAATCATTCCTCATACCACCGCGCACAGATCGCAATGCTCCTGCGTCAGAAGGGGCTCGAGCCCATCAATACCGATTTTATCACCTATGACCGTGTGATCACCGGACAGATGAAGGAGTGATTTGCGGCAGACTTACGCCCACACAACAGTACTATCGCGCTTGATCCACTCACCGTAAGCAGGAGCGTAATGTTTTTCTACGACATTGCGCTTGATTTTCATGGAGGGTGTTAAGAATCCGCTTTCGATGGTCCACATCTCTTTTACGATGATGGCGGCCTGAATATGTTCGTACTTCTCGAGCGCTGCATTGACTTGCTGAACGGTCTTTTGAAGCTTGGTTTCCACTTCCTGCGCCGGAGCTTGCCGTCCCGCCTCCGACAATGTGATCAGCGCAATGGGCTGCGGTAATCCGGTCCCGACCACGCACACCTGATCCACAAAGCTGTTAACAGACAGTTTCATTTCGATGGGCGCTGGCGCGATGAACTTCGCTTTGTCTGTTTTGAACTGGTCTTTTACCCGGCCAGTGATTGTAAGAAAACCCTGAGAATCAACGAACCCCTGATCTCCAGTCCTGAGAAATCCTTCCTCGGTAAAAACCGCGGCTGTTGTCTTATCATCCTTAAAATAGCCTTTCATCAGAGCAGGATGTCGGACGAGGATCTCGCCATTCGCGTCGCATTTGACATCGACCTCCGGCCACGCCTGGCCTACTGTACCATTCTTGATCAACCGGTAATTGGAATGCGAGTACGCTGTATTTTCGGTCATGCCATAGGTCTCCCTGATCTCGAGTCCGAGCTTGTTAAACCACTCCAGTAAACTTACGGGCGTTGGCGCCGCGCCGCACACGATCACGGGGGCTTTGTGCAGTCCGAGTTTTTTGATGATTAAATTCCGGAGAACAATATTTATTCCGGGGATCGAAAGTAGCCTGTCCAACTTTCGCTGTGGAATCTTTTTCAGAATGCCTTCCTGAAATTTGGAGAATATCCTGGGAACGCCGCCAAAGACGGTAGGTTGCTCGTGCTGCAAATTCTCCTGGAATTTTTGGATAGATTCCGTAAAGGAAATAGTGCTACCGGAAGAAATTGCGACCATTTCCATCAGCGCGCGTTCAGCGATGTGACTCAATGGAAGGTATGAGAAAAATCGCTGAGGACTGCTCAGCCGCAGATATTTTTTCACCTGTATCCCTACGTAGCCGAACGACCCGAACGTTAGCATGACTCCTTTCGGAGTTCCTGTGGTCCCCGACGAATACATTATGCTTGCCAGCTCATCCGGTTGAGGCAAATGGTCTTCAGATAATGGCTCGTGCAAGTGCAAAAGATCCTGCCACTTCAAGCCGTCGTCCGGCCCGTAATCCGGAAAACACACCTTGTGAATCCCCTGATCGATGCCAGTCCGCTGCTTTTCATATTCATCAAGCTTTCCCAGAAATATCAGCTTCGACTCACTATGCTGAAGAATTTGCCTGATACCCTGCGCGGAGAGCGTCGGATAAACGGGCACACTTACGTAGCCCGCCATCATGATCGCCAGATCTGCCATGATCCAGTGTGCACAATTTTTCGACAAGATGGCAATATTCGATTTCGGTGGCAGATTCAGCGATCTGAGTGCATTGGCAATTCGCCGGGCTTCACTTCCCGCTTCCTGATATGACCATGATTTCCAATTGTCTGAGATTGGTTGTCGTAAAAAAGTGTGTTGAGGAGTTAGTTTCTCCCACGAATAAAAAGCGGAGAGGGGCGTTTCCTGCGGCTGGCTCATTCGCCCAATCTACTAAAAATTTTATTTGATTGGATTTTTGAATTGTTTAAAGAGAACAACCTACTTTCGCACATGGACAAACCATTGAAAAAACTTTTTTTGCTGGACGCTTACGCGCTCATTTACCGCGCGCATTTTGCATTCACAAAAACTCCACGAATAAACTCTAAAGGCCATAACACATCAGTCCCATTTGGATTTTCCAACACACTGCTTGAAGTAATTCAGAAACAAAAGCCCACGCACATCGGTGTTGCCTTCGACACTACCGCAAAAACATTTCGCGATGAGATCTACACCGAATACAAATCCACGCGTCAGGAGACCCCGGAAGATATCCGCTACGGCATCCCTATCTGCAAGGAGATAATCCGCGGTTTCAACATACCCATTCTGGAACTCGACGGCTTCGAAGCAGACGATATAATCGGAACGCTGGCCGCCCGCGCATGCAAGCAGGGATTTGAAGTTTTTATGATGACGCCGGACAAAGATTTCGGTCAGTTGGTGAACGATTGCGTCTATTTGTATAAGCCGGCTTACATGGGTAACGCCGTCGATGTACTCGGAGTCAGGGAGGTTTGCGAAAAGTGGGATATCGAAGATGTGACCCAGGTCCGCGACATGCTCGGTTTGCAGGGCGACACCTCCGATAATATTCCCGGTGTACCCGGCATTGGACCGAAAACGGCCGCGGTGTTGCTGAAACAATATGGATCGGTTGAAAATATTGTGGCCCATGCTGATGAACTGAAGGGCAAGCAGAAGGAATTGTTTCAAAAATTCGGCGAGCAGGCAATCCTGTCCAAGAAACTTGCGACCATCATTACAGACGTGCCTGTTGAATTTGACGAGGAGGAATTGCGATACAAGGGCCCCAATGTTGAAAAATTAAAACCGATCTTCGACGAGCTGGAATTTAAGGGCATTGCATCCCGTGCTTTTGGAGAAACTGACAACGTTGCCGCGCCGCCTGTCAGGCAGGATCCGCAATTGTCAATGTTTGGAAAACCCGCAGCACCCGCCGTTGAAAAACAGAACTTCGATTCGGGCAAGGTCAAATACTCAATGGTAGACCTGCCGGAACTGCGACGAGAACTTGTCGAAAAATTGAATCAGCAAAAGATCATTTCCGTTGAGACGATCACCGACGACGCAGCGAATTTTAACTACCAGCTCAGGGGGATTGCCTTCTCCTTCTGTGAGAATGAAGCGCATTTTGTGCCGGTGGGAAACGCCGAGGATGGTGAACAGGTAGCAAAAGAATTCAAGCCCGTGTTTGAAAATGATGCGGTCGCCAAGGTTGGACACAACCTCAAGGCAACGATGCTGCTCCTCAAAAAGTACGATGTTGAACTCTGCGGACAGCTATTCGATGTCATGCTCGCGCATTATCTCATAGAGCCGGAAGCGTCGCATAGCCTCCAGGTGCTATGCTCGCAATACCTGGACTACGAAATGCTCGCGGACCCGGACTCAAAACAAAAGAACCAGGTCTGCGAACGCGCTGATAAGATCCTGCAGCTAAAGGAAGTTGTAGAAAAAGACCTCGAGAGCCGCACGCACACCAAACTCATGAAGGACATCGAGATGCCCCTTGCGAAAGTCCTTGCAAGCATGGAGTTTGAGGGCGTTAAAGTAGATGTGTCCGCGTTAAACAAAATGTCGGACGAGCTCAAAGTGGAGATCGAGCGCGTTCAAAAAGATATCTATGGGATCAGTGGCGCCGAATTCAATATCGGCTCTCCGAAACAGCTGGGAGAGATCCTGTTCGATCAAATGAAGCTGATCGAGAAGCCGAAGAAAACCAAAACAGGTCAATTCGCCACCGGAGAGGACGTCTTGCAGGGACTGGCAGCGGAGCACGAGATCGCCCGCAAGATCCTTGACTACCGGGAATACGACAAACTGCGTTCCACCTATGTAGACGCGTTGCCTAAGATGATCAGCCAGTACGATGGACGGATCCACACCGATTATCGCCAGGCGTGGGCTGTAACGGGCAGGCTAAGCTCAAACAACCCAAACCTCCAGAACATCCCTATCCGCACCGAAAAAGGAAGGCTCATACGAAAAGCGTTTGTGGCACGCAACGCCGATTATCTGTTTATGTCTGCCGACTACTCGCAGATCGAGTTGCGCATCGCCGCCTCCTTCGCACAGGACGAAACAATGATCGAAGCATTCCGGACAAAGCGCGACATCCATACAACAACGGCCGCCAAAGTTTTCAAGGTTCCGCTCGAGCAGGTCACTCCCGACATGCGACGCAAAGCCAAGGAAGTGAACTTCGGAATTCTGTACGGAAGCACGGCGTTTGGTCTCTCGCAAAACCTGCGCATTCCCCGCGGCGAGGCGGTAGACATAATCAAAGCGTACTTTCACGAGTTTTCCGCCATCAAGCGATACATGGACAATGCGATCAACACCGCACGCGAAAAGGAATACGTCGAAACGCTCATGGGCCGCAGGAGATATCTGCGCGACATAAACTCCCGGAACGCCAGCACGCGTGGTTTCGCTGAACGCAACGCCATCAATGCTCCGATCCAGGGTACCGCCGCGGACATAATCAAGATCGCAATGGTCAACATCCATAACTGGCTTGTAAAGGAAAAACTGCAAACCCGCATGACAATGCAGGTACATGACGAGCTGGTCTTCGACGTCCACAAAAACGAAGTAGACATTGTCCGCGACAATATCACCCAACTGATGTGTCAGGCAGTAAAGCTTGAAGTTCCAATGGAAGTGGAGGTCGGTGTTGGAGAGAATTGGCTTGACGCCCACTGAGGGAATGTGTTAATGTTTTAATGTGCTAATGTGGGAAAACCACCGTCGGCAGTCTATCGCGCTAAAAAATCTAAATACAGCTTGGCATCCACCTGAACACGCTAACACCTGAACACATAACACATTAACACAATGATAACACAACAGGTAATCGTTGAAGCTCACAACAGGATCAAACCCTTTATTCATCACACCCCTGTCCTGACTTCAACCAGCCTCGATGAAATTGCCGGGTGCATGCTCTTCTTCAAGACGGAAAATTTCCAGAAAGTTGGCGCTTTCAAGTCGCGCGGTGCCATGAACGCAATTCTTTCCCTTACGAGGGAGCAACGGGCAAGGGGTGTTGCAACCCATTCAAGCGGAAATCACGCACAGGCCCTGGCACGCGCCGCAAAGATCATGGGCACAAAGGCATACATTGTAATGCCTAGGACTGCCCCACAGATAAAAAAGCAGGGTGTTATCGGATATGGTGGTGAGATCTTTGAATGCGAGCCTACTCTGCGGGCGCGTGAAGAAATGTTGATGAAGGTTGTTGAAGATAAAGGGGCTTACGTCATACATCCATTCAACAATTTCGATGTGATCGCGGGTCAGGCGACTGCCGCAAAGGAATTCTTCGAGGAAATCAATTATCTCAATTATGTGATCGCACCCGTAGGCGGGGGTGGACTGATAAGCGGGACGGGTCTGGCAGCGAAATTCTTTTCTCCCCAAACAATTGTGGTCGGCGCGGAGCCAGAAGGCGCTGATGACGCGTTCAGGTCGCTGGAGAGTGGCATGATCGAGCCATCCCAATCGGATTCAGTAGCCGATGGGTTGCTCACAACCGTTGGCGATAAAACGTTTCCCATTATTCAGGAAACAGTCAGAAAAATCATTACAGTATCGGACGTCGAGATCATCTCAGCCATGAGATTGTTATGGGAGCGGTTAAAGATCATTGTAGAACCGTCCGCCGCTGTGGCATTTGCCGCCGTACTGAAGCAGAAAGAACGTTTCAAAAACAGGAACGTCGGAATTATCATCTCCGGCGGGAACGTAGACCTGGTACGCGCTTCAAAACTATTCGCCAGCGTTTAGTAGACAAATAAAAAAAAGCCACCCGGCTCGGATGGCTTCTCTGCAAGTTTCATTATTTCTGTCGTTTAAACCGGTCGAAACGCGTGTCCGGATTTTTCGGGAAGGTGTTGTTCGTGACATCCACATCAGCAAGCTCCATGTTCGGATCCAGCCTGATGTTTGTAACCTCCTTATCCTTTACAAACACCTTTGTTACCTGCTGCTCGTTAATCCTCCACACCTCCGCAGGAATTTG
>CBFGXV010000139.1:0-6584 GCA_965652755.1 uncultured Chryseosolibacter sp.
CAAAGACAGTTTGCTGCCAGTTGTTTTCACGTATGAGCGTCAGAGAATTGTCGGCCGTCTGGATCTTGTCGTAAAAACTTCCGTCGTCATTCGCCTCGATGACTTCATTTTTTGTGCTCTCTCCTGTAACATACACGGTCAGCCTGGAGGTAAGGGTGTCATATTTTTCCTCTTCCGGATTAAAGAAAACCCATTGGAAATATTTGCCGAGATCATATCGCCCGGGCTCTTTGGGAATGAGGAAATAGTTGAAGGATTTTGTTCCTGTGACACGGCCGGCTTCACGCTTGATATCCATCCTCACATTTGGCTCATAGAATTCGAAGTTCGCATCGTTGGGAACATTGGGTTTTTGAATCGATGAAATATTTCCCTCGCCGTAAATATTAAAAACGTAAGACACGCTCTTGCCCGTTGTTATGTCTGTCGAAGGCATCAACTCGGAAAGTTTGTAATCGCCAACCGCTACAACATCTTTCAACGGATGCGCTGGCAGTTCCTTAACCTTTACCGTCTTTGGCTTGCTGTAAAATGTCTTATAGTCTTCCTTCCGGTTCTGTCCGAAAAAGGAAGGGTTCTTTGCCACTTTGTACTTGATCATCTCCAGCGATACCCTGGGAAACACGATAGGTTCCGCGTTAAGCGGATAATAGGTTGCCTGATAAATCTTGTATCGCGTATAGCCCTTATTCCCGATGGTCACAGATTCACCTTCAATATTCTCGATGTTGAAATTCTCCTCCCAGCAGTTAGTGGGTTTGAGCTTCTTTAATAGCTCGGACAGTTGCCGCCCAAGCTCATAGAACTGAAGCGGGGCGCGATTTTCCTCTGACACAAAAAAAGCCAGCGTTGCATTAAAACCTTCGCCGGTATACACCTGGTCTTTGCTTGTGGAAAGAGCGAGGAATGCATCGTCCGAGATGTCCACAAATTCCGTCTCGCCTTTGCCAAAGAAGTCATCCGCACCGCGATCAAAAAAGCTGCGGAATGGATCACTTTGTTGCTGAACCGGAGGTCCCACCTTTACTCTTTTACCCGTCACCTGGACTGGCTTGTCATTTACTTTCATCGTAAAATCCGGGACTGTAAATGATCCCTGTTTCAGCGGAAGGTAAGTCATGATAATACTTTGCGACGAGGATATTTGTCCGTTAATAATGTTTTGCGTCGATTGAGTGGAGGTTCCTCTCTTTCTGAAGCCGTCGATATCCGGAAAGTTGTCATACGAGCGCAGCCGGTCATTCTGAATCGTGAGCGTGATTGTCCATGCCTGGTTTTCTCCGATCTCATCCGGACCCAGCGTTACCTGGATCTTCTGTGCGCTGGTGGTAATGAAAATCAACAATAAAATGACCGTTGCGATAGGACGCATATGCGATTGTGAATTAAAATCTTCAATTACAAAACTAACTCCGGGGAATAAGAATTGCTGGAATTAATACAAATAAATGAGAAATTGCCGCGAATTCCGGGCCTATGTCCGGCTTAAAAAAAAATTTCCGGCTTTTTTTTCTGCTTATTCCCGGGAAATTATAAATTCATTCTCAATTAAACTATACGCACTCTTGCCATGTTGAATTATGTCAAAACTGTGCTCACCAAAGTGAGTTTTGACGCTCTGTTATTCGAAAAAGAGCTAAGAAAAGCCATCAAGGTACTTGTCGCTGATGAAATCAATGACCTCAAAACGTGGTGTTACACGCGATTTGGGAATCAGTACGAAGCTATCCTCAACAGGTGTTTCGTTGTAATTTGATCCGAACTTTTGTTTCACAGAAGCCTTTTGAGACCCAAAAGGCTTTTTTTACGCTTAATCTTCCCAAAGCAATGAAACGATTACCGCTGGAAGCCATCGTATGGTCAACGGGCCTTGTTCTGCTCGCCATGCTGGAAAGCGGCAGTAATCACTTTTCCTTATGCCCGCTCAAACTGCTCGGGTTCACCTGGTGCCCCGGATGTGGACTGGGTAACTCGATCGCCCTTTTGTTTCACGGCGAGTTTACTGAATCATTCAAAGCCCATCCCCTGGGAATATTCGCTCTGGTCATCTTATCTTTCAGAATCATAAGCCTCACTAAACTATACGTTCAAAATTATGGCAAGAGTTATTGATGTTCTCCCAGAAGTTTCCGGCGAAGAGATGCTTTATCTTCAGTCCCTGATCAAAGATATGGATGATGAGAAGGCGAGAACCTTTGCAAGCGTTTACCGCACACGCAGGAAAGATCCTCAGATCATTCTGATCACTGCCCTGCTTGGCCTTGTTGTCATCGCCGGCGTGCATCGTTTCATCATGGGTCAGATCGGCATGGGACTGCTGTATTTATTCACGTTTGGTCTTTGCTTCATCGGAACAATTATTGACCTCGTTAACCATCAAAAGCTTGCCTTTGAGCATAACCAGAAAATGGCCAATGAAGTCCTGATGATGATCCGATAGTGTGTCGGCACGGTCGGGGCTGCGCGAGCCATCTCATACTGACCGGGAAGCAGGCCAACTGATCATTCCAGAAACCGGATATTCCGCTTGATGCCTTCGTACTTTGTGCGTTTCAGCGGTGAGTTTTTAAATACTTTATTGAAAACTTCTTCCGTGAGATCTTTCCAGTCGGCTTCTTTAAGATCTTTCAATTCCGATGATGGATCAAAGCGGCTTTCGTTA
This sequence comes from uncultured Chryseosolibacter sp., assembly GCA_965652755.1. GTDB lineage: Bacteria > Bacteroidota > Bacteroidia > Cytophagales > Cyclobacteriaceae > Chryseosolibacter. Next base: position 2,663 of record CBFGXV010000139.1, read on the forward strand.
TGGGGTTTGGCGAAGCGGTTCCATGGGCACACTTCCTGACAGATGTCGCATCCGAATATCCAGTTTTGAAATTTACCTTTTACATCGGCAGGGATCTCATCTTTCAATTCGATGGTAAAGTAGCTGATACATCTGCTTCCATCGACGACGAATGGTTCGGCAATGGCCTCTGTCGGGCACGCGTCCATACAGGCAGTGCAAGTACCGCAATAATCCTTTACCGGTCCATCGTACTCAAGGTCGAGATCGATGATGATTTCGGCGAGAAAGAAATAGCTGCCGGCTTCACGGTTCAGAAGCAGGCTGTTCTTGCCTATCCAACCCAGCCCGCTTTTTTTAGCCCACACACGTTCCATCACGGGCGCGGAATCCACGAAAACGCGGCCGTCAACGTCGCCGATTTGATCGCGGATCGCACCCATAAATGTTTTCAGTTTCTCCCTGATGACAAAATGATAGTCTTCGCCATAGGCATAGCGCGCCACCTTGTAGCCCTGATCACCGGGCAGATCATCTTTCGGATAGTAATTATATAACAGGCTTATCACCGATTTCGCGCCCGGCACGAGCAACGACGGGTCCAGACGTTTCTCGAAGAAATTCTCCATGTATTGCATTTTGCCATGGTGACCTTTCTGAAGCCAGGCTTCGAGGCGAGGAGCCTCTTCCCGGAGGAACTCGGCGCGTGATATCCCGCAAAATGAAAAGCCGAGCCCGGACGCCGTAGCCTTTATGAAATTTGTTCTTTCGGTTGAGCTGATCAAAGCCCGATCTTTTCCCGCCTTGTCCATACCTCATCAATCGGCTCGCCTTTGCTGCTATTGCCTTTGTGTCTCCACGCTCCATTATCGAGGGCGAAATTAAAGGTGAGGCTAGCTCTGACACGTGAACTATCCCTGGAAAAAAATTCAATGATCTCCGTATACTTTCCGTCGCGCGTCGTGTAGGTTCCCCCACCCGTTCCGGACATCTCGCGCGTTTCAATGTTATAAGCAATCCATTGAAAGCGCGTACCGGACAAGATCTTCATCGTCCGTCGTGCCCCTGGCGTCATCTTCGCCATCTGTCCATCGCGCATCCGCCCGGTAATCACCCAGGCACCAGCCAGTTTTCCGGGTGTGCCGTCATCCAGTCGTTTCCATGAAGTACTACCAGACTCGTCTTCAAGAATCAACGAGCCGTTCTCAAGTGCAGCTTTCCCGCGATATTCGTTTCCGACAGCCTCCGGACTGATCGAATGAAACTCCATCACGGCAACGTACTGATCACCTTCCAGCCGATACGACCCCCCGTAGGTACCCGCAAAACTTTTGTTCTCTGCATCGTAAATCGCTACAGAAAAATGTTTGTCAGAACAGATGAGTGTCATTTCATTAGGCCCGGAAGCGGCTTGCCAGGCTCCGACCAGTTTAAGAGGACCCTGAGCACATCCTTCGCGAACACCTGAAAGTGAAAGCGCCAAAAAACCTGCTAAAGACAGGATGACAGATCGAAAATTCATGATGTATTTTTTTGATGACGATAATGACGAGGAAACAAATTTGTTGCTATTGCCAAAGTTTTTCAGGGTACTGACCTTTGTTCACAAGGTCTTTGATCTTTTTGGACACGGCTTCCTTATCCTCTTTATATGTGACCCCAAACCAGATATTACCTCCGCCCAGCACTTTGACTTTTCCCTTTTTAGTGTGGATCATATCATTAACTATTAAAGGAATGAAGAATTCGGCCTTGATATTTTTATAGTTCTTTTCAACAAACTCGTCAAACATCTCAGCGGTAAGATCAAAAATTTTCGGATGAAATCCCCAGAAATTCATAGAGGTCGGCGCGTCCGGGCTTAACTGCAGGTCGCCGTCTTTCTCCTTTGAAATGATCTTTCCGTTTTCCACGACGATGGTGGTGCGTTCGACCACGGATCTGAGATACCCTTGCTCGTCTGTCTCTCCAACGCCGCGCGAGACGCTTCCGTGTTCGGACAAAACGTTTTTCAACGTATAGCCTACCATGGCATGGGCGCCTGTGCGCTCTTTCGCGAAGAATTCAGCGATCGAGACAAAGGCATCCTTGCCGTAAAAGTCATCTGCGTTGATGACAACGAACGGTTCTTTTATTTTATGACGGGCGCAGAGGATAGCGTGACCCGTACCCCAGGGCTTCACCCTTTCCGGATTCTGATATTGTTCGGGTATAAACTTGTTCTGCGGCTGAATGACAAAATCGATCTCGATCTTGCCCTTTGCCTTTGGCGCAAATTTTTCGCGGACGATCTCAAGGATCTCTTCGCGAACTATAAAGATGACCTTTGTAAAACCTGCACGGATTGCATCAAAAAGCGAATAATCCATGATCGTTTCACCGTGAGGTCCGAATCCGTCGATTTGTTTGATGCCTCCGTATCTGCTCCCGATTCCGGCGGCCAGTACCAATAATGTGAGTTTATTTTCTTTGTTATTTGGTGAGTCCATTGTCTTTTCTTTATTTTTCGTTAAGTGTTTGCGCAAACATTTATATTGGGCAGATTTCCGATAGATGAGGGACCATGTTTGCCGTCATCTTTGGAGTCGCAAAATAAAGTTTTAACTGAACTTGTCCGTCTTATTATTCAACAAGTTCCCGAGCAAGAATCATAAATCACTAAACCAACAGTAAACCCCTACATGAATTCAAATCAGAAATCGTACGTTTTTCCGATGATCATCATCGGCGCGCTGTTTTTCATCTTCGGCTTTGTGACCTGGTTAAACAGCGTCTTAATCCCTTTTCTGAAACAAGCCTGCCAGCTCACGGACTTTCAGGCGTATTTTGTTACGCTTGCCTTTTACATCGCTTACTTCGTGATGGCAATTCCTTCTTCCGGCATTCTTAAGCGGATCGGTTTCGCAAAGGGGATGTCCGTCGGTTTGTTTGTCATGGCGGTGGGCTCCCTTATTTTTATACCAGCTGCCCAGATCAGATCGTATCCTTTGTTCCTTGTAGGATTATTCGTTCAGGGGACAGGCCTGACGTTGCTTCAGACAGCGTCAAATCCGTATGTAACAATATTGGGACCCATCGATAGCGCAGCAAAGCGCATCAGTATCATGGGTATATGCAATAAAGTCGCAGGGATGATCGGTATTTTTATCCTTGTAGAGCTGCTCTTCAGCGATACCCAGACGCTCTCAGCCAGGATCGATGCGCTGACTGGCGCTGAGCTGGCCAATGAACTCGACATTCTCGCTTCCCGCGTTATTGTTCCTTATCTTATTATGGCCGTGATCCTCGCCGGCCTTGCGCTGATGGTCCTTAAGGCCCACCTGCCGGAGATCAACCCCGAGCAGGAAGATGCTGCTACAGGGAACAGCAGTGCATTAGCAGAAAGAGATTCTGTCTTTGCCTTCCCCCACCTGATGCTGGGTGTTTTGTGCATATTTGTTTACGTTGGGGTTGAGGTCATTGCCATCGATACGATCGGGCTATACGGCGAATACCAGGGCTTCGATCTGAATACTGCCGGTAAGTTCAGTATTTACAGCCTGATCGGCTTAACCATCGGCTACCTCCTCGGCATTGTAGTCATCCCGAAATATATGTCACAACGAGTCGCATTGATAACATGTGCGACCCTGGGCTTCATCTTTGCACTCGCGGCACTTGTCACTGACGGATGGGTATCCATTGCATTCATTGTCCTTCTGAGTTTTGCACATGCGCTGATGTGGCCGTCGATCTGGCCGCTCGCACTCGACAGTCTCGGTCGTTTTACAAAACTTGGATCCGCCCTGCTTGTCATGGGTATCGTGGGTGGCGCGATCATGCCGCTGATATATGGAGCAATTGCCGACAGCACAAACCGACAGGCGGCATATTGGATCACAATTCCCTGCTATCTCTATATTTTCTTTTACGCCCTGAAAGGCCATAAGGTTGGAAAGACAGA
>CBFGXV010000140.1:0-6574 GCA_965652755.1 uncultured Chryseosolibacter sp.
GGTCACATCTTCCAGCGACTTCGTGTCGCTCTGTACTGTTAGAAACACCAGGATGTCATTGGGCCCGGCTTTCTCTACTACAGTGGGCTCAATGTCTGACGGGAGTTGCTGGCGGGATTTTGAGACCTTGTCGCGGACATCATTGGCCGCAGCTTCCAGATCGGTGTCGAGATTAAACTCGACGGTAATGATGCTGACCTGCTCACGCGACACTGAGGACAGCGCGCGAATGCCGTTCGCTTCCGCAATCGCTTCTTCGAGTGGCTTTGTGACCTGAGAAGCAATGATGTCAGCACTTGCGCCCGGGTATACCGTTGTAACCATGACGATAGGCGAATCGGTCACGGGATACTCCCGCGTTCCAAGATAAGTGTAGCCGACGATGCCGAAGAGTATCAGCAAGACTGACATGACGCCGGCAAGCACCGGTCGCGATATACTGATTTGTGAAATAGCACTCATGTGAAGGTTGGTTAATTTTTAGCAAAGACCCGCCTTTCTCCCAACCCCAAGAGGGATCAGGCGGGTACTTTGTACTTTAGAATTGTGATGAATTAAGGTTCGTTATTCGATCGTCACGAAGGACAGCGGTGTTCCCGGTGCAAGGCGCAGCAGGTTGCTGGTAATAACAGTGTCGCCCGCGCTTAATCCGCTGACGATCTCGACTGAAGCAGAAGTCCGCTGGCCGATCTGTACAGGTAGTGCTTCCGCTTTGTTCTTGCGGGAGACAAACACGGCATAGCCACCAGGAGACGGGATCAGCGCCTGCGATACAACAGCAAGAGCGTCAGCCGACGTACTCAGCGACAACGTAATGCGCGCGCTCTGTCCGGGCAACAGCTTGCCATGCGGGTTAGGAGTCACGCCTCGCACAAGCAGTGTACGGGTATCGGTGCTCAGGCTGGCAGCCTTTGCGATGACCTTCGTTGTGAATTCCTTTTCCGCGGAGGGCGTCGTGAAAGCGTGTTCACTTCCTTCATGTATGACGTTGGTGTATTTCTCCGGAACAGAAAATTCGATCTTCACAACGCTGTTATCCTCGATGTCGGTGAGAACAGTGTTGACTGAGACGACGGCACCGACGTGGGTGTTGATCATTCCGATCTGTCCGTCGAACGGTGCGGTGATCCTTGTCTTGTCAATGGTCACCTGAAGTTCCTGGATCTGGGCCTGGAGGACGCGCAGGTTTGTGGATACTTCGTCGTAGTCCTGCTGGGCTATCGCGTCGTGTGCGAGCAGGTCCTTCAGCCTTTGTTCGTTGAGCAGGGCCAGTTTTTCCTGCTGGCGCAAGCGTTCGAGCTGCGCCTGCAGATCTGCATCATCAAGAAGGAAGAGAAGCGTTCCGCGCCTCACGTGGCTTCCTTCACGGACGTTGACCTTTACCACCTTCCTGGTGAGTTCGCTGACAATTTTTACCTGCTGGTTGGCGAGAATGCTTCCCGTGACCTCGAGGTGGTCGTGCATGACGGCCGGGGAAACGACAATCCCGTCAACGGGGATGCCGGTAAATTTTTCGGCGGGTACGGGGTTTTCTATTTTCTCCGCCTTTAAAGAGCAGGCTGCGATAAAGACGGCAATGGACACAAAGAGGAGCAGGTTTTTCAGTTCGGGATGTTTCAATAGTTGAGTCATAGGTTAATCCATTAATGTATCGAAATGTTTCAATGGATCTACTAACGGCGGACGCGGCAAAAGGGTTTTGCAGGATGGGAAGAAATCATAGAATTATTGAAATATTTCGATAATTCTATCAAAAAAAAACAGGTTATCAGGCCTTCAGATTTTCCAGGTAGGTGATGTATTCGTCGAAAATCTCATTATTAAGGGTGTATTTCATATTGCGGCCTTCCTTTTGGGTTATGATGAGGTCCGCGTCAGCGAGCAGCTTAATGTGATGGGAGACAGATGGTTGCGCCAGTTCAGTCTTATCGTACAAATCCACACAGTACAAACAATTCTGTTTTTTCTTCTTGATCTCCTTCAGGATCATCAGGCGGTTGGGATCCGCCAGCGCTTTGGAAACCTTCTCAAACTTCTTCGCGTCCATATCTTTTGTTCTACCGTAACATTGAGATTACAAGCAATCAACAATCGTGCAAAGTTACAAAGTTCCAGACATTTGACACGACCGCTCAAACAAACCAGGGTCCGTAGTCCAATTCTCCCTTCGGGACCGCTGCGGGGTGGATCTGGTTACCTTGATTGTCCGGGTGCCGGCCATGATTAATGCGACTGCCATTACCACCAGCACGCCGGCTAACATGTCGAAGGCTTGCAGCGGCGCATAGTTGCCACGCTAGTCATCCTGCCGCGACAGGTACGCTTCGAGATCTTTGCTGGTGATCGCAAGTTTCTTCGGATACTTCCCAACCCAGGTCCTGAATTCCTTTTTGATGTTCTCGTCCCATGAACCGTGGATCTGACCTGAAGGATATTTACCCTGCTGGAGAAGGACGCGTTCAAACTCGTCGCGCAGGGCGGTCATCTCGGAAGCGGAAACCAGTCCTTCCACAAGATGTGCCGGTATAAAGACTACGCCGTATTCATTCGCGAAAACAATATCGCCGGGAAAAACAGTTACTTCACCAATTCGTATCGGCCCATTGATGGTTGTTGGCGTCATGTTTTTGATATAGGAAGGATCGTGTCCCTTAACCCAGGCGTTGAAGCCATCCGTTGCCTTCAGTTCCTGCATGTCGCGCACAGATCCGTAAAAGATCACTCCCTTGCCAGTCTTGCCATAGATCGCATTGCCCAGACTGGAACCGATCAGCGTACCATCCTTGATCTTGCCGTAACCGTCCGCCACGTAGACGTCTCCTTTGGTAAGAATATCGATTGGCCAAATGTTGATACCACCCTTCTGCGATCGTCCTTCAACCTTTCCGTGTGCTTTCACCAGACTATCGAGATCGGGGCGCGATGGCATGAACTGCGCGGTGACGACCCTGCCCACCATTGTCTCTCCCGGCTTCAGGATGATCCAGTTTTTTTCCACCTGGCTTTGATAGTTACGCCGGCCGAGGTATCCCCAGATCTGTTCGAGCGTGCAATTCTCAAGTCGCTCAAGTACAATATCAGGAACCTTGGGACGCCCATCTTCAAAACGTTCGCCCTTCCATTGCGATGTTAGATTTTGTATTTGCTGCGGGGTCCATCCCACCTGTTGGGCAATAGCTGCGAAGGAGAAGAGACCAATAAAGGCTGTCGAGAAGATTATTTTTTTCATAGGGGAGGATTTGATCTTTGAATATAAGAATTTCTTTGCCCAGTTCGCACGCATCTCGCAATTGAGAACAGCCTGGCGCGCGTAATTTTTTTGAGCGGTCGTCTCCCGATGTTTATCGGAAAGGCTCGTGAAAAGGAATGGTTCTGCAAACCGGACCGGCGAAATATTTTTTTGTATAACTTTGGCAGCGTCCCAAAATATTGCGAGTCATGAAGATCTCCGCCTCCATCCGAAATGAATTTCAAAAACACGCTGTTACAGTTCATACCGACGACAGGCGACAGGAGGTTCAGATCCCTTCGAAAGAGGGAGGCTATGGATCATCTTTGAACGGTGGAGAACTTCTGTTCCTCTCCCTCGCGACCTGTTTTTGCAACGACACCTACCGGGAAGCCGCGCGGCGAAACATAAGAATCGCATCGGTGGAAGTGACAGTCGCCGGTGAATTTGGAAAAGAAGGGCAACCCGCCTCTAACATCGGCTACGAGGTAAAGATCGACTCCCCCGGGAGTTCAGCGGATGCGATCGCTGACTTGATCCGTCACGTAGATTCAGTGGCGGAGATACACAACACCCTGAGAAAGGGGATGCCTGTAACACTAAAAGCACTGTAAACCCAACGTCGTTATTGCGCAACGCAGCAGGACGATTTATTCTTTTGTTATCTGTGACCCGGATCAAATCGCCAAGATTGATCAGCAAATACCATAACCCGTCTTAACACTTCCATTACATAAATCATATCCCCAGTCGCGGTCACACAGGATGTTACCTTATATGATATGCCCGCCGCGAGTCTTCTTAGCCGACACGACAGGGCACAGTTTTTTAAAGAACCCATTAGGGAGGATATGACAGAATTACAAGCGAGCATATTTCGCCGGATCCATCCGAGATAGAACTATGACATTTTTTCCGTCAGCCTGACCGAGGCAACTTCAAAAATTAAAATTGCACACAAATTGTTAGCGGGATGACCGCTTGCAATACAGAAAATTATGGCACCGATACGAGTTGGAAATTTATCTGTAGAGATCAATGTAAATAGCATTGACGGTTTTATTCACGACCTCATCGAAGTTCCTGTAAAGAATGGATTCTGGGTGGTGTTCACTGTCAAGGACAACACCGGGAAGGCGGAAAGCTTTCCGCTGGTCGACGAGCATCACCGGGTCCAAATTTTTAATTCCTATCCCCAGGCATTGCACGAGGCCGCGCAAAAGCTCATGCACAACGGCGGTGGACGCGCCATCAACATCAAGCCAGAGATCACCTGAGCGATCCGGGCAAGTCCGGTGCCCGTGCCGTACATACACGACATTTGATTGAACATGCTATGTTCCGTTAGACAGCGGAGCTTTCCGGCTAACCGCTGCTAGGCCTTGGGCACAGCCCCGGTCAGACTGAGCCGCAAATGACCTGCATATTGTCGTATTCACACCTCACGAAATCGGTTGAATCCAATTAAGTTTGTCTCACTGAATCAGAAATAGTAAATGACCCAATCAAAAATCAATCTTATGGACACAATCGAGAAAACCCGGATCACCGTGGAAACCACTGTCAACGCGCCTGTTGAGAAGGTATGGAAATCATGGAACGAACCTCAGCACATTACGAAGTGGTGCGCTGCCTCCGAAGACTGGCATGCCCCTTACGCAGAAAACGATTTACGCAAGGATGGAAAATTCAAAACGACCATGGCTGCAAAAGATGGCAGTTTCAGTTTCGACTTTGAAGGGGTGTATACGAAAGTGGAGTCGAACAAAACAATTGAATATACCATGAGCGATGGAAGAACCGTACAGATCCGGTTTTCGTCTGACAACGGCTCGACCAAAATAGTAGAGACCTTTGATGCTGAAACCGAGAATCCGGTGGAGATGCAACGCCAGGGCTGGCAGGCCATTCTGGATAATTTCAGGAATTATACCGAGAAATCATGAGTTCTCCGGACATGGAAGACACTCCTTTGATGAATCTCATCCCAATTCGCTAAGGCCATAGCGGCGCAACAGATGATTTTTAAAACCCGGGGGACGCATTAAACCTGCGGACCCCGAAATGTCTTAAACGACGCCGCATTTTTCTTACCAGCATCAGGACTATTCTCAATCAGCGCCCGCGAAAACCGATAGCGCGGCTCTTTTTTACTTCCCACGGCGGATCGCTTTGGATTGCATAAAGCTCAATGGTCTCCCCATCATCGCTGTGATGGATCGCCATAACCTGAAAGTACTTCTTACCTCCCTCCCATTCGGCGCTGATATATTCATCGGCACGCGGTATAATGGTAAACTCCTTTTTCCCCAGCTTGCTATATTCAGCGGTATTGGGTAGTCTCACAAATATAGTGACTTGCATAAGTTTGCAGGTTATCGTGCTGCCGTGTAAGTTATAAGTAAAATGAAACATTCTTTACTTTTGCCATATATAACGCAAATATGAATGCAACACTTGTTCACGTTCAGGTAAAACCCGAACACATCGATTCATTTATCGAGGCCACGCGTGCGAATCATGAAAGGTCGGTTAAGGAGGATGGGAACTTCCGATTTGATATCCTCCAGGACCAGGATGATCCCGGAAAATTCATTTTGTATGAAGTCTATGAGACTGAAAGCGCCGCGACAGCTCACAAGAATACTGCACACTATCTGAAATGGCGTGATACCGTTGCCGACTGGATGGCGAAACCCCGACAGGGACTCAGACACAAATTGCTGTTTCCAAAAGAACGCCGATGATCAAATCCTTTGTTTTAGCAAAAACTCCTCACCTTCATTTCGGAACAGGCAAACTTTCCGTACTCAGCGCAGCCGTGAAGACGTTTGGAACCAACGTGCTGCTTGTGACCGGGGCACGCTCCTTCATTGAATCACAGGAGGGCCAACGTTTGCAACAGCATCTGGAGGATGAGGGGATCAACTTCAGCCAGTACGCGATTACCCGCGAACCAACGCCAGCAATGATCGATCAGGCCGTGAATGAATTTTCATCTCCAACGCCTGACTGTGTGGTTGCCATTGGAGGCGGTAGTGCACTTGATGGTGGGAAAGCTATCTCCGCGATGCTTCCCCTGCAGCGAAATGTAAAAGACTTTCTTGAAGGTGTGGGCTTGGCAAATCATCCAGGAATAAAAGCCCCGTTTATCGCCATACCAACGACCTCCGGTACTGGGAGCGAGGCAACAAAAAATGCCGTAATCTGCGAGACAGGTACATCCGGTTACAAAAGATCTCTTCGGCACAGTAATTTCGTGCCCGATATCGCCATCATTGATCCGTTGTTGACAATGGATTGCCCTCAGTCAACCACGGCCGCCAGCGGCATGGATGCCTTCAC
>CBFGXV010000141.1:0-6573 GCA_965652755.1 uncultured Chryseosolibacter sp.
ACTGCAGGGTTCACGACCGGCGTAACCTCGTCGTATTCACGCGGCGGCGTTTCAAATTGCATCGGCAGATTGTGTTTCGTCAGCTGTCGGAGATCGGTTTGGTGGCCGAGGATCACAAACACCGATGACTTACTCTTCATAAAAGCGTCGAACAATGCAGACGTCTTGCCACGGAGATCAGGCGACTGATGGAAGATAACAAGGTCGATGTCTTCCGGAACCATTGCGCTGGCCTGCTGTTGATTAACATCCGGAATGTGCAGTATAAATTCGTAATTCGAGTTCTTCGTGATCACCTCGCGCAGGACTTTTATATCCGGATGAGGAGCGGAAGCGACGCAAAGGATCTTTTTCTTTCCTTCAACGACTTCAACGAAAACCGATGAACGGTTGTTTTTTGTGTTATACTCTTCCGGACGGGACTCGATCTGGATATCGTATTTCTGAATCCCCTGCTCGTCTGCCTGCGGTTGGAAGTCGAATACCACCAACTGGCCCGGATTAATTTTTTTGGATTGCCGCTCAATGACTTTCCCGCGTTTCAGCAGGGTTGCAGTAACATTGGTACCAGCGATATTCTTGACCTGTACTTCAGCCCGCACCGGAAACTTGTTTCCCTGGTAGGCGATCTTGTTGTAAGCGATGTTCTTGAGTGCAATGTCGGCTCTGACAGTCGTATCGCCCAGGCCAACAGTCAACACGGGAAAGCTGTAGTTCGAATACAGCGGCGAAAGCCCCGCATTGTAGATGCCATCTGATACCAGAATAACTCCCGCGACATTTTTTCCCTCGTATTGGTTCGCAATCCTTTTCAGCGCGCCATTTATATCGGAGGTATTTGCAGTGTATTTTATATCAGACACCTGATCCTCGGAGAGTGTATGCACATCAGCATCGTAGCCTTTTTCTGCCAGAAGGTCTTTCGTCTCTGAGAGCTCCCGCTCAACGGTCATCCGGACTGTCGAGTCGGTGGCCTCCGCGACTGAGGATGAATTGTCGTGGAGTATAATAAATGCCGGCTTCTCATACAGGTTGGAGATCTGTTTCACGATCGGTCCCAGTAACAGGAACGCGAGGAAGAACGCAAGCACCGCCCTGAATGTGAACAGCATGGCATTAAGCCCGGCGCCCCATGGATGTTTCCGGCGGAAGTACTGGATCGCGGCGTAAGCAAGTCCCACCAGGACGCAGACAATGATAAATTCAGGAGCCGATTCTAAAATAATTCGTTGCATTCGTTGCTTTAGTTATTGCCATACGTGTCCGCGGTTGATCATCGCAATCAGTAGCCGTACTTTTCCCGCCAAAGGTTTCTCAGATATTTTCTTAGTTCCTCTTCGCGCGGATTATTACCAGGTTCATAAAATTTTGTTCCTTTCAACGCATCAGGAAGAAATTCCGCCGACACGAAATTTCCCTCATATGAGTGGGCGTACTTGTAGTTCTGCCCATATCCGAGATTCTTCATCAGTTTGGTTGGTGCGTTGCGAATAGAAAGTGGCACCGGCAAGTCTCCCGTTTCGTGTACTTTGGAAAGCGCGTCTTCAATGGCCATGTAGCTTGCATTGCTTTTTGGTGATGCGGCGAGGTAAACTGTACACTGCGCAAGAATGATTCGCGCCTCGGGATAGCCAATGACGTTGACCGCCTGAAAGGTGTTGTTCGCCATGATGAGCGCAGTCGGATTGGCATTGCCTATGTCTTCAGAAGCCAGGATCAGCAACCTGCGCGCGATGAACTTGACATCTTCTCCTCCCTCCACCATCCTGGCAAGATAGTATACTGCCGCGTTCGGATCGCTTCCGCGAATTGACTTGATGAAAGCGGAAATGATATCGTAATGCTGTTCGCCGCTCTTGTCATATAAGGCAATGTGCTTCTGAGCAATTTCCATAACCAATGAATCCGTGATGCCAACATCGCCTTCCACTGAGTCGGCGATGAGTTCAACCAGATTCAATAATTTTCTGCCATCGCCTCCTGAGATATTTAGTAGCGCCTCATGTTCCCGGATCCTGATTGACCGCTCCTTCAACTGCTCATCCCTGCTCAGCGCCTGCTCCACGAGGGCGAGTAGTTGCTCCTGACCCAGAGGCTTTAACGTATAGACCTGGCACCGCGACAACAAGGCCGAGTTAACCTCGAAGGAAGGATTTTCCGTGGTCGCGCCAATGAGTGTGATAATTCCTTTTTCAACGGCCCCGAGCAACGCATCCTGCTGCGATTTGTTGAACCGGTGAATTTCATCGATGAACAGAATAGACCTTTGCGATACCCTTGCCTTTTCAATCACCTCTCTCACTTCTTTTACACCAGAGCTGACTGCGCTCAAAGTATAAAATGGTTTTTTCACTTCATTTGCAATGATGTTTGCGATGGTCGTTTTCCCGACGCCAGGAGGCCCCCACAAGATCATCGACGGAATGTTTCCGGTTTGGATCGCCTTTCGTATCACCCCGTTCTTTCCCGTCAGATGCTCCTGCCCTATCAGCTCATCAAGCCTGGAGGGCCGCATTCTTTCCGCAAGGGGAGCCTGTGAATTCAGTAACGCAGTTCGCATAAAATCGATATTAATATTACGACAGAGGGCGTAAAAAAACAGGCCCCAGGCTTGTTATTGTTTCCCCGTGCCCCAATTCAGCGTCTGCAACAAAAAAAGGGATGGTTCCACTCGCTTTCCTCCCGCTAAAATTTAATGTTTTGGCCAGTATTGCTATGTTTGTAGGTCCATGGGTTATCTCGTCGTTATCCCTGGGACCCACTGCTTCAACCGGGTGTAGTCCTTTCCGGGTTGCTCTCTATTAAATAATGAATATGAAGATTTCGCACCTGATATTCTTAGGGTTTCTTTTCATTCTGATCATGTTCACGATCACGACCTACATCAACTACAAGCAGGCTGAGAAGGTGACGGAAAACTCTGAATGGTTTGCGAACTCCACAACGGTAATGCGCGAGAGCAACCGGTTTCAGCGGAATATATTAAACATGGTCAGTGGTTTACGGGGGTATCTGTTGTCAGGAGAGAACTTTTTCATACAATCCTACGATTCGTCGGCGCAGGAAAATATTCAGATCCTCAAAGAGCTCCATCAGATCATTCCCGATACCTCGGCGCAAAAGACGCTTCTGCGTGAGTTGACTACATTGAATGATCAGTGGATGAATGATTTTGCCCAGCCGCTTATTGTTGCTAAGACCAACGCCGCACTTTCAGACAGCAGCTTAAGGGCCTTCAATGCCCTGTACCGCGACAAAGTCATCGTAGGCAATGAACAGACGATCAACAGAAGATTACAGCGACGGTTTCGTGATTTTACCAACTATGAATATCAAACCAGGGAGGTTCGCAGCGAGATCCTCAGCGCTTCTATCCGCCAGACGCGTGCGATCACATTTTATCTGAACACCTTTTCAATCGTGCTTGGATTCCTGATCTCGCTGTTTCTGGCATACCGGATCTCGACGCGCATCATGGAGATGGTAAAGATGGCCAATACGATCGCGGCAGGAAATTACGAAGTGCAAACGCCGGACAAAGGAAAAGATGAACTCAGTCAGCTGGCAAACTCTTTGAACCACATGGCCGAGGTGCTGTCAGAAAACATAACCCTTCTTCAGCGCAAGAACGAAGAACTAGACCAGTTTGCCCACATCGTTTCCCACGATCTAAAAGCGCCCCTTCGCGGCATTGATAATGTCATTACATGGATCGAAGAGGATCACAGCACAGAGCTACCTCCTAAGATAAGCGAATACATCCAGCTTATTAAAGGCCGCTTGCTGCGTGCAGAGAATATGATCCGGGGAATATTGATGTATGCCCGCATCGGCAAGCAAAATCTCGAAAGGGAGTACATCAACCTGAACCTTCTGCTGCAGGATACCATTGAAAACCTTGTGGTCCGGCCAGGATTGAAAATTGACATCCAGAAAAACCTGCCGGAACTTTATACGGAAAGGATCCCGCTGCAACAGGTGCTTGCAAACCTCATCAGCAACGCCATCAAATACCACGATAAGAAACAAGGATATATAAAAGTGTATGTAAAGGATGCTCCTGATCACTGGGTGTTCTTTGTGGAGGACAACGGGCCGGGGATTTCAAAGACATATCACGAAAAGATCTTTGTTATATTTCAGACGTTGCAGGAACGCGATAGCTTTGAAAGCACAGGAGTGGGACTCGCGATCGTCAAAAAAATTCTCGACGACAGAAAACAAAGAATAACAGTTGCCTCGGAACCCGGAAAAGGAACAATATTTTCGTTTACGTGGCCTAAATAACCGGATATGGATAAAGTAAAAGTGATCAACATATTACTTGTCGAAGATGATACGCTCGACGTCATGGATGCCAGAAGGACGCTTGACCGCATGAATATTCTTTATAAGATGCAGGTAGCGAAAAATGGCGAAGAAGCCCTCACATATCTCAAGGAAATCTCTTATGAAGGGGGCGAGAAGCCAGACATTATATTACTTGATCTCAACATGCCCAAGTTGAATGGGATTGAACTACTCAGCATCATCCGGCAGATGGAAGAATGGAAAGACACCAAGGTTTTCATCATCACCACCTCTGAAGAAAAGGAAGACAAGGAGCTCACACAGAGATTGGGAGTCTCGGGATATATCGTTAAGCCCCTGAAATTTAATAATCCATCATCCATCGACTCGTTTAACCTGATGATCGATCTGCTCAACATCAAAAACAAGAATTAACATGAGAATCATAGTTTTCTTTTTGATCGGCCTGATCCCGGTCAGCCACAGTTCCGCCCAAAATGTAATGACGCCTGAAGGTCTGTGGCAGCTTGGACGTGTCAGCGCGGAAGGAATTACGCCGGATGGTCTGCAGCTTGTTTACAGGGTGAGTACGCCGGTCCTTTCCGAGAATGCAAGCAAGTCGCGATTGTATGTTGTTCCAATCTCGGGTGGAACATCGCGTGAGATAAATTCAAGCGAAGGGTTGTTGAAGGATAAACATATTTCGCCCGACGGAAAATACCGCATCAATTTGCGTGAAGTCAAAGTCCAGAAGGTTTTCGGGAAAGACTTTTATCCGGCGTTGACAAAATCAAACGTTCAGATATACGAGAGCCTGAATTACAGACATTGGGACGAGTGGGAAGACGGCGCGTATAGTCACCTGTTTGTAAAGGAGGTCAGGGAACAGGGCGAGGGACATGGCAAGGATATCATGGAAGGAAAGCCATTTGACTGCCCGCAGAAACCATTTGGTGGCGACGAGGATTACACCTGGAGCCCTGACAGCAAGTCGGTCGTCTATGTGACGAAGATGAAGTCCGGAAAGGATTACGCGATCAGCACCAATACCGACATTTATTCGTACGACATCGCAACCGGAAAAACGTCAAATCTCAGCGAAGGAATGCCTGGGTATGACACGCATCCCGTGTTTTCGGAGCAAGGTGGACTGGCCTGGTTAAGTATGAAACGCGATGGATACGAAGCGGACAAGAATGACATCGTTGTTAAAAAGGGAAACACCATTACAAATGTCACCGCGGATTGGAATGGGACGGTCAACAGTTTTATATGGAGCCACGACGGTAAAAAGATTTTCTTCAATGCCCCGGTTGATGGAACGATCCAGCTTTTCGAAGTTGAAGTGAGGGCAGCGGGGCAGAAAGCTCCGGTGAAGCAAATTACACGCGGACAATTCGACGTTGCCGGAATTGTAGGTCAGGCTGTCAACGAGCTGGTAGTGTCACGAACGGATATGAACCGTGCTTCGGAACTTTACAAGGTGAATCTCACCAACGGCGCTTTTACGCAGCTCACGCATGTCAACGATGAGGTGTACAAGACCCTGTTGCCGAGCAAAGTTGAGAAAAGATATGTGCGTACGACAGATGGCAAACAGATGCTGGTGTGGGTGATCTATCCCCCGGATTTTGATCCCGCGAAAAAGTATCCGACACTTTTGTATTGCCAGGGCGGCCCTCAGTCTTCACTCACGCAGTTCTATTCATTCCGCTGGAACTTCCAGCTCATGGCGGCCAATGGTTATATCGTCGTGGCGCCCGCAAGGCGAGGGATGCCTGGCTTTGGCGTTGAATGGAATGAAAAGATCAGCAAAGACTGGGGCGGACAAGTTATTGATGACTATCTGACTGCCATCGATGAGGTTGCTAAAGAAAGTTTTGTCGACAAATCACGGCTCGGTTGTGTGGGCGCGAGCTATGGTGGCTATTCCGTCTTCTACCTTGCAGGTGTGCACAACAACCGCTTCAAGACTTTCATTTCCCATGATGGCGTCTTCAATATGAAAAGCATGTATGGCACAACCGAGGAGCTGTGGTTCGTCAACTGGGATATGGGTGGCCCTTACTGGGAGAAGGACAATAGCGAGGCGCAAAAGACCTATGACAAATTCGATCCAAGTACTCTCGTCGACAAATGGAATACGCCAATCATGATCGTCCAGGGCGGAAAAGACTATCGCGTGCCGATCGGGCAATCATTGGAAGCCTTTCAGGCCGCGCAGTTGAAAGGCCTCAAAAGCAAGCTGGTTTACTTTCCGGAAGAAAATCATTGGGTTCTCAG
>CBFGXV010000142.1:0-6555 GCA_965652755.1 uncultured Chryseosolibacter sp.
CCGTTAATGTCATGGAATGAATAAGGAATTTTTTTTCCTGAGATCTTTTGTCCCAGTTTGTCCACATAACTTCTCCTCGCCGCAATCCAGAAGCTCGCCTTGTCTTTTGCGATGGGTTGCTCGAGCGCTATCCGGGAAGCAATCAAGCCCAGATCCAAGGACACGCTTGTCTTTTCCGCAATCCTTGATATGGTCCTGATGTCCAACACCGACGACAACCTGCCCCCGAACTCCGCTGGAAAACCCCCATGGATGATGTCGGCCTGATCCAGAATATCAGGGTTGAATACGGATAGAAAACCCAAAAGATGACCTGGATTGTAAATTGGAGCCCCGTCAAGAAGGACCAGGTTCTGATCTGCGGCGCCGCCCCTTACGAACAGGTCAGCGCTTCCCTCCATTCCTGGTGTTGCGCCGGGAAGCAAACGGACCGCCCGGAGCAAATCTGCTTCGCCCATAAAGGATGGCAATCGCAGCAAATCATTTTTAGAAAGTGTCTGGGTTCCCGAAATCGCTGACTCGAAGGCGTGGTCATTCGAAAGTCTGTTTTCTTCAATCAAAACCTCCTGAAGCTGCGCCACCAGGGGAATCATCACGAAATTAAATATGGTATCGCGATCTGTATTTTGTGTAACGGTCAGCGTTTCTAAGCCAGTGTAAGAGATCATGATCGTTTTCAAGCCTCTCGTCACTTTCGCGGAGAATTCACCATTGATGTCTGAGATTGCCAGGATACTGTCTGGCAGGATGATGGCGTTCGCGAGATAGATGGGTTCTTCAGCTGCATCCCGCACGGTGCCCTTTATGCCTACGTCCTGCGCGTCAACCGCGTAAGGCAGCATACCCAGAAACAGTAATAGTAAAAGCGACCTCACAAACAGAAGTTTTTGAATACAAGGGACCAAATAAATAAACAGAGATTAGCCGGGTGGGTGGATACAGTGCGGGTGCCTGTTTCGTCTTATAGCTTCAATAAATTTTTATGCCCGCTTGAAAAAATCTCCGCGTTTCCTGATCCCATACGGAAATGACTTTCGTTCCTGAAACGAGGTCCGGCAACAAATAAGATTATCATGGGTTTAAAGACAATGGGAGATGCGACGGGCGCGTATTTACCTCGAAAGCACAGCGTTCGAAGTTCGTCGAGGCAATATCTCTCAAAAATGCAGCTGCAGTCCTGGCCTCGGGGGAGACGCTATACACTATATTAATGGGGCAACGCTTGACGATTACTCCTGCGCATTTGCGTTGGCGCGCAACTCTCCCTGGAGGTATCCGAGCACGGCCTCCCGCAAGTCTTTGTGAGCTGCAGGCGTAAACGCCGAAACGCCGGGCTCATACCCACCTTGATCCCAGGCGGAAGCCGAGGGCAAATAGCCGAGCGATCCGTTGGTGTATCCAAAATAGAATGTGTAGGGAAAAGGCGACTGCTCCCGGATCTCATTTGAAATCTCGCAGAACATTTCGAGCGGAGCGCTCCAGATCGCCGTTTGCGAATTGATCCGGAGGAATCGAATGGGGAGCCTTACAAAGTTCTCGGATGACCTGGTCCTCGTGTACTTTGCAAGATCGTCTGACCAGCCGAGCTGCGGTCTGCGCGGCGTTTCCACCACGAGTGATCCCAATGTAAGGGAAACTTTTCCCGTGGTTTTAGCAATCACGGCACTCGCCTCCAGGATCCTGTCTCCGAGCAACCTGCGAAACTGTTTCAGGTGTCCGGCAACCGGATTTGGATAGACACTATAGATGGGTGCAAGATTTCCCGCGGCGCCATTGATAAATAACAACGGGGCTCCTGCTTTCTCTTCTACATACGTCGACACCACCCCCGGCGCATCACCGCTGATCAGGGTATTCTCCTGTCCGAGGACCGTACCATGAATTGCATAGTTTGCAATGAGCGCCATAGGTCTTCCGTCTTGATGATCGATCCTGATCAAACCGATCCTTCGATCGACCTCGCCGTCCGGATTTAGGCCCAGCGATGCCTTGCCGTCGACATCGATAGCACGGCGATTGATATTCGCCTGAGAGAACCCCCAACTCATACCCAGCCGGGCCGGCGCAAGTTTTTCGCGCGCTTCCCTGATACCCTCAATGAGCCTTTTTTCAAACCAGGCAGTGTAAGCCGTGTCGATCTCATGTCGTGAGGCCAGCTGACTCCGGTTTGCCATCGAAGGGAACGGTATGCCCTTGAAATGAACTGCGATTTCCGGTGCAGAGTGTGTGTGGGTCGTTGACCACCACACGTGCAATGGATTGATGTTCATCTGTTGTCTGAGCAGTTCCGTCATCCGGTCGTATTCCGGAACCGGTATGCCAAGCACGTCAGAGGAGATCAGAAAGAATTGCACGTTGCCATCGTCGAGCACAACAATCTTGTGATAAAGGCTATCCAGGATGCCTGTCGATTGCCTCGGGTTATAGCCCCTGAGCCATTGCGGTGTCTCTGGCGTAATGTTAACCTTAACAACCGCTGCCCTGAACGCATACCCCGGTTTACCGGTCTGTTGCGCATATGAAAGATTGAAAATGCAGGCAAGGAAGAATTGAAAAATAAAAAACCGGAACATAGATACATGGGTTTTAGCAAATAGCCAGCGTTGGTCTTTGACAAGGCCGGAAAGCACAGGGCAATGTAATGGCCGTTCATGGTATTAGATCTACTAATATAGCGCATTCGTCTTGAGTTCCGAGCTTATTTTTGAATGGAAAGTATACCCATTTGCGTCTGCAATGCGGGTCGCGGAGATTTCTTAGAGGTCGTCATGCGGAATGAGTGAATTTAAAGTCTTTAGATTTTCGGCTTAACCACCTGGCGCATCGCTGCACTGCGGTAAAAACATCCTGGCCTTTTTGTAACCTCCGGATCGCTTGTGAATCCAATACGTGTTAACCAAAAAACAGAAAATATGAAAAATCTTCACAGGCTATGTACTGGAATTTTAATGTCATCGTTGTGCGTGCCCGTTGCATTGGCCCAGGACAACCCGAAACTTTCGGATGCTGAAGTGGCATCGGTCGCCGTGGTTGCAAACCAGATTGACATAGCATACGCCGATATTGCCAAAGAAAAATCAAAGGATGCCGAAATCCTGAAATTTGCGGAAACCATGGCTAACGACCACAATGCCGTCATCAAACAGGCAGCCGCATTGGTCAAGAAGCTTGGTGTTACTCCGAAAGACAATGATGTCAGTAAAAAATTGCTGGCTGATGCCGAAGCCACCAAGAAGGTGCTTCGAACAAAATCGGGAAAAGAATTTAACAAGGCCTACATCGACAACGAGGTGGCATATCACAAAGCTGTGATCGGCGCCGTCGAGGGTTTGTTGATACCGGAAACTGAAAATGGCGAACTAAAGTCTTTATTGCAGAGCATCTTGCCGGCGCTTAAGACACATCTCGGTCACGCCGAAATGGTGCAGAAGATGATCAAATAGCGGACATGCAACGATTATTGTCCACATTGTTGTGTATCGCGGCGATATTCACTGCTTGTACGGACTCGCGGAAAGATGATGAAGCCGCCCCTGAGGATGGATATAGTGAATACGACATCGCGCAGCCTCCGGAAAAAGCCGGCACGGGACCCGAGACGCACATTGTCCGGATAATGCAGATGAAATTTGTTCCGGATGTTGTAAACGTTCATAAAGGTGATACCATCATGTGGATAAACGATGATCTGGTCGAGCATGATGTAACCGAACAAACTTTGATGTCATGGACATCCTCACGTCTGTCGTCGGGCTCCTCCTGGAAAATGGTAGCAACGAACAGCGAAACCTATTATTGCAGTCTGCATGTAATCATGAAAGGTCAAATCGTTGTGGACGAAAGGGAGCTGGCAATGCTAACCTCCACGTCTCCAATCACACAGTGTGACTAACATGTGCGCACTACTCGGGAGTCGGGCGCCGGTTGCCATAGACCCGTACAACGGGGTCAGTGACAGGATGAGCCTTTGCAGAAGTAACAAACGCAAGAACGTCCGCGATCTCATCCGGCTTCACCCACAACGAGACATCCGCCTTCGGCATTTGAAGGCGGTTCTCTTTTGTGTCGATCGTGGAAGGAACAATAACGGACGTCACGATATTCTTCTCCTGTCCTTCTGCGTTGAGCAGTTCTGCCAGCGTAAAGAGCAGCGATTTGGAAAGGGTGTATGCAAGGACATTTTTACCGGTCTTCGGTTCAAGCGCCGGTTTGGATCCAACCAACACAATGCGACCACCGCCAGATTGTTTCGTCATCTGCAGGAAAATCGGACGGGCGCAATAGTAGGCAGTCTCAAAATTTAACGCAATCATCTTCTTTATTTGAACGCCATCAGTCGTTGCCAAGTCTCCGGCCGCAAAGCCTCCGACCAATAGCAAAGCCACGTCAATCGAACCATGCCGCTTTGTTACGGCACCGACAAAGTCATTGACGCTTTTTTCATCGGTAAGGTCGACCGGATAGACGGCGATGTTGTCATTCTTGTCCAGATCGGAAGGCTCCCCAGGAGCAATGCTTGCAATCACGAAATAACCATCTTTTACAAAACGCTCCATCGCTGCCCTTCCGAGATTGCCGGAAGCCCCGGTTATAATAACATTCTTTTTCATGTCGGTAATGTTTTATTGACGGCCGAAGCATTACCACTCGTTGCGTATCGCGAGGGAGGGCAAATGGTACAATCATATACGGTGACGGTCTTATACATCGCCGACGCCGAACTGTGTGAACCATCCGCTTTGATATCAAAATGCTTTCTGGTCATGCATAGGCTGCAAATTAAGAAAACAAATGATGAAAACTCCAATCGCTGTTAATACCTCTTTGCATCGTGGGTGGGGGTGGACTGGCAACGGTAGTAAAGATGTGCTCTCCTGGAACGATACCTATATTTTACAAAAAAGCGAAGCATGGCTGAATGCCTCACTTCGCTTTTCAGTAACATGCCGGAATTATGGGATAAGTAATCCGGAAGCATTCAACAGAGGTTTCCGATTACCGCAAACCGTCAATAGTTTGCATCTAGGCAGGGGGTTGGATCATCAGCGCTTCAACAACCCTCCTGCGGTAGTCTATGGTCGAATTATTCTGATACCACACATGACCCTTATCAATTGAAGTCCAACGGATCCAAGCGTTATAAGCCTTTACACTTCCATACGTCCGGGTCTTGAACAGGCCTGCCTTTCCACGCACTGCTATCAATACGCCCATTTGGTCCCAGCTCGGCCGGAACTGCCACGAAGGATAAAAGTTTCTGTACAATCTGTAAGCTTCATGAACAGGGTTCGTTCTTGTGGTCTTCGACATCATTTCTTTTCCGGTGAGAACGTTGTCGCCCAGGTCATTGGGAGCGAACCAAATCTCTGTAGGCCAATTATTAATGACATGTTCCGTTTTGTCAGGCGCCACACGAAAATTATAGCTCGTACCATCCGGTAGCTTTCCTCCCGCGACAACAATCCGTTTCACCTTTCTTCTAATCAGCTCCATTCCGCTTAAGCCAATGATGTTGTCAGCACGTGAGATCATCAGGTGATACAGGTTTGTAAGCGGGCCGATCGTTACGATCACGACGCTGCGGTCTGGCGCAGCCTTCAAAAGTTGTCTATAAAGGGTTACGGAGTTCGGCGCGTATTTAGCGTCTTTCAAACTGTTTGGAAATCTTAGCGCGAGATCCCTGTTATAGACGGACAAATTCTTGGCTCCTATGGCATCTGAAGAATTTTTCAAGGTACCGATCGGAATATTCGGGCGCTTATAAAACGTATTTATGGCATCAAGGGCCGGGGCCCCGTATTGAACTGGCATTGAAACCATCATGCCGAGGATCTTCACTTCCCCCCTATTGGCTAAAGCGTGAAGCACTGCAACGGCGCCAACATCATCGCAGTCTTCGGCGATATCAGTATCCAAAATCACGCCCGGTATCTGAGTTGTCGTGGCCGAAGTTGTTAAAGTCTGCTCTTGTGATGTTTGAAGTGTTTGTGAGTCCAGCAATTCGGCTTGCGGATCAACACATGCACTAATAAAAATAAACAGCACAAAAAATAAAAATGAATGTCTCATTCGTATAGGTTAGATTAAGTTAAAAAAATGTTCTTCCGTCAGGCAGGCGCAAAAGTATATGCTGACGTAGCGAAATCGGTTTTTGAATCGACTGATTGCCGGCTCCACCGATTACCGGCCCTCATTCTCATTGAATGAAATTATTCTACGCGAATGTGTAGTATAGCTTGGCCGTAGATGTGACGATGCATTTAATGGAGTGATGTGGTTCATGTACCAATCGCGTGATATTTATTCAGAATACGCAGAAAAATAATTCGCATTGTATGCAATTAGTCGGATCATGAGCGTTGTACATCGGGCATCGCGTCATCCGGTGAGGACGCACGTTTGACGGGGGGCGATAAAATCAACTTAATTAAACGAAATTCAACTAGCTACTCCTCATAAAGTCCCATCGGGCCCCACGGGACTTAGTTTCATCTATGGTTGTGTTTGCTATCGCCATCGCATGTGCTGTCTCGGTTCTAAAAAATACCCCCACAG
>CBFGXV010000143.1:0-6553 GCA_965652755.1 uncultured Chryseosolibacter sp.
GGCCACTGCTCTGATCTTGTCGAAGGACAGGGTTTCGACCTTGACGAAGGCCATGGCCCGGAGCCTGTCGAAGGACATTCGCCCGAGCTTGTCGAAGGAGTCTCAGCATTCCGGACCAGGAAATCATCCCGCCATCCCGGTTTCCATCTGTTGGATTGTGAATTGCCAATTGAGAATTTGCAACATCTAGGCAAACCGTTTTTCCACCATCTCCATGAACTCATGAAACTCGCGACTGTCGCGATCCCAGTTTGAAGACTGCCCTTCTAGGAATTTCATAGCGGAATCCATGTCAGGCATGCGGTCAATTTCATCAACAGCGCGGCTGAATGATTCAAAGTCGCCGCTGAAAAGCACCTTGGTAAACATAAATTTTTGATTGATCGTCAGGTGATCTTTGATCTTCTGGATACGCTGGAAATTGCTGTACATCGCGGGCCGCTGCGCGGTCTGCATCCGGTCATTCACAGTAGGCTTGAGCGGAGTATTCGTCACGCTAACCGGCTCCTCGACTATAAACGAACGCTCAACCTTTGGCGTGTTTTGCGCATTTATTTTCGGAGCTTCCTGTTCCTTCACAGGGAAGAATACGGAAGGATCCAGCGGCAGCGTGTGTGAGAACTGGCGTATGTGCTCATCGAGATCTTCAGGCGTAAAGCTAACCTCTTCAAGGATTTGATCGAGGATGGCAAAGGCTTCATTTCCAGAAACTTCATTCACACCTTTCGCTTCCAGTTTCTCGACAAGCCGGACAAGCGGCGCCTTGTTTATCTTGAGGTATTTGATGTCTTCCTTAAACCGCGCTATTTCA
The DNA here is from genome assembly GCA_965652755.1 of uncultured Chryseosolibacter sp. Classification (GTDB taxonomy): domain Bacteria; phylum Bacteroidota; class Bacteroidia; order Cytophagales; family Cyclobacteriaceae; genus Chryseosolibacter. The sequence continues at coordinate 812 of CBFGXV010000143.1, forward strand.
ATCCTGTTCGCGTTCCCGGTGACAAGCGATGAAAAGAAATCATAGGGGTTAAAGATGACCAGCAAGGTCTGGCGCACGGCCTTCCGGAGAAGTGGCAGGAAATGTTGCTGGCTAACGGAAATGTGTTTCGATAAAGTGGACATGAAGTTCTCCAGAGACTCCTGCACTTCTGCATGATCGTAATCGAAATAAGGGCTCTTTAATTTCCGTGACTCCTCCTTCCAGGTCACCAGGAGCTCCCTGATAACGAACATATTTACCTGCGGAACATTGGATAGCGTTAATATTTCCTGTCCGGTGATTTTATCTTTCGAGGAAAAAAAGCTTTTTGAGATTTTATCGGCATAGGCATCACCGTAAGCAGCTATGGCTTCCAGACTGATTTTTTCATCCATATTCTTAATCGTAACATTATTTCCTGGTTTAAAGTTAACCGTAATTACCGCAATGTCCATATCTAAATAACGCCAGATGCCCATCATCATTATCGAAAACCTCTTTAATAAAACCATCGCTGCCAACGACCATTCGAGGACGGTACTTCAGCACCTTCACGACCATGGCATTGACTGGATGCATTCGTGCGGCGGAAAAGGGAAATGCACCACCTGCAAATTGATCATAACGGAAGGCCTCGCAAACTTCCAGGCCTTGACTCCGTCAGAGGAAAGATATTCCGCGCAAGGAGCGCTTAATGCCGGAGAGCGGTTGGCCTGCCAGGCTAAAATAACGGGCGACGTCTCTGTGAGAGTGCCGAAAGAATATCAAATGCCGCACATGCACTATTCTGATGAAACGTGACGGTTGAATTTCACCTGAAATTTGCAGACTTGCCGTCCGGCGGGGTATTTTGCACCATGTTTATTGAACCACACCTCGGCGGAACTCCCGCGCGGGAACAGGCGGGCTGGATCGAAGTGATATGCGGTTGTATGTTTTCGGGGAAAACAGAAGAACTCATCAGGCGTCTGAACCGCGCCATCATCGCCAAACAGAAAGTCGAGATATTCAAACCCGTCGTCGACAAACGTTATCATCACGAAAACATCGTGTCACATAATGAGAACACCATCCGATCCACTCCTGTTAACTTCGCCAATGATATCATTCTGCTCGCAGGCAATTGCGATGTGGTGGGCATTGACGAGGCGCAATTCTTTGATGAAGCCATCATTGACGTCTGCAATTTTCTCGCTAACAATGGCAAACGCGTGATCGTCGCCGGATTGGACATGGACTATAAGGGCAAACCTTTCGGCCCCATGCCCCAGCTGCTTGCTGTTGCAGAGTTTGTAACGAAGGTGCACGCCATCTGCGCGCAAACCGGGCAACTAGCCTCGTACTCATTCCGTCTTACCGAAGATAGTCAGCGCGTAATGCTGGGTGAAACGGGGCAGTATGAAGCGCGTAGCAGAACCGCATTCCTTCAGGGAATGAAGGCAAAAAAAAAGTAGACGGGCGGCGGCTAACACTCCAACTCAAAAACACGTTTCCTCCAGCAATGGTAAAAGAAAAGCGACATGATCTCTAAAACGCGTGGCATCGTCTTTCGCTTTACGAAATTCAAAGAGACATCGATCATTGTGACCATTTTTACGGAGCAATTCGGGTTACAGAGCTACATCGTCAATGGCGTGAGAAGCAAGTCATCCAGGAACCGCATAGCCCTTTATCAACCGCTCACATTACTTAACCTCGTGGTATACCACCGGGAGAATGCGAACATCGAGCGCATTAAGGAAATATCCTGCCTCCACCCCTATCGCACGCTCACATCGGATATCAAAAAATCCACACTGGCGATGTTCATGAACGAGCTTCTCAACAAGACGGTAAAAGAGGAGAGCCATGTTCAGGATATCTTCGGTTTCATTTGTGACTCTCTTATTGAACTTGATGTACTTGAAGCGGGGTATGAGAACTTCCATCTGATCTTCATGGTGAAATTATCCCGCTATCTGGGATTTGGAGCTCACAACGTAAACGAGCTTATCGGCGGAATGCCGGCCGATCAGGAAATCGAATCACTTGTAAACCAATTGCTCGTTGCAGACTATGATACCACCCTCAGGCTATCGAATATGCAGAGAAAAACTGCGCTTGACCTGCTCGTGAAGTTCTATCATCAACACATGGAAAATCTCGGCGAACTAAGATCCCTGCAGGTGCTGAGGGAAGTGTTTATGTGATTTGTTTCTGCGGCCACTTCCTCGAGGGCTGTCAACGGCGGGGTCGGATCAACAAGAGATCAATAAGAAACCGATCAGGATGATGATCGGATAGAAATTTTTCATACGCCGTGTGTCAATTAGAGATAAGTACTCTAAATAGAAACCACAATCGCGCCTTTGGTTGGCATATACACATACTGACTTCGTAGCACGGATCTGTCTCTACATTTTCATCAATTACGTTGGGGAGCACATATGCAATTCCTGTCTGGCGACGGATATATATGCACGAGCCTGCCTGCGTATTGCGAAGCCTGGCACAATCAATAAAGTTATAAGGTTGAGAACACCACGACGCTACCTGATCTCCAATCGGAAACCGACGCCATGATAGTTGACGATCTGAATATCCGGATCGGTTCTCAAATATTTCCGCAGCTTGGAAATAAACACATCCATGCTTCTTCCCATGAAATAATCATCGTCTCCCCAAACCTGTGTCAGGATCTCCTCGCGCTTCAAAACCCGGTCGCGGTTGCGGTACAGCAACTTGAGTACCTCGGCTTCCTTCTGTGTGAGGGTTTTCTCATGGTGATCATGCTTCAGCGTAAAGCTGAATGGATCAAATTGGAATTTCCCCACTTTAATCACCGTCTCTGCAATATCTGCATGCTGTGTCCTCCGGAGAAATACTTCAATGCGATAAAACAATTCGTCGAGACTGAAAGGCTTCGTAATAAAGTCATCCGCGCCTGTTTCAAATCCCTTGAGCTTGTCTTCCAGCATCGTCTTCGCCGTAAGAAATATGATGGGCACCTCCGCGTTCTTTTCCCGTATACTACGTGCGAGAGAAAAGCCATCCTTCCGGGGAAGCATTACATCCAGGATACAGAGATGAAACGACGTGTTCATGAACATCTGCTCCCCTTCGTTCCCATCGACGCAGAGCGTGACGTCATATCCTTTCATCACAAGGTTGTCCTGGATGACAAAGCCCAGGCTCGGGTCATCTTCCACCAAAAGGATCTTTTTACGACTCATATATTTTCTGCTGTTAGAGCGGGAGATTGATCCGGAAGGTACTTCCGGATCCGAGCTCGCTGTCGAGTTTGATCGAACCCTTGTGAGCATTCACCACGGACTTTACATAGTGAAGTCCGAGACCGAACCCCTTCACGTCATGTACATTGCCCGTTGGCACCCTGTAAAATTTCTGAAAAACTTTCCTGTGATTATCGCGCGCAATACCCAGCCCGTTGTCCTTAACGGAAATCGAAAGGAATTTACCCGCGTCCGCTGTGCTGATAAGAATGCGCGGATCTTCATTGCAATACTTGATGGCGTTGTCTATCAGATTGTACAACACATTGGTAAGGTGTAATCTGTCGGCGCTTATTATATGTTTTCCAGCGCCCAGCTCGCAATGCACGCTGCCGTTCTTCTCCTGCAGAGAAAGCGCGGTGTTCTGGAGAGCATCGCGTATGATCTGGTGAACATCGACGTTCTCCTTCTTTAACCCGATATCTTCCTTGTCGAACCTGGCCATTTGCAGGACCCGTTCAACCTGGTGCTTAAGCCGGATGTTCTCCTTTTCGATGATGGTGGTGTAGTTCAGCAACCTCTCCGGCTGATGGATGATATCGGGATTTCTCAACACCTGCGTCGAGACGGCGATGGTTGAGATCGGCGTTTTAAACTCGTGCGTCATGTTGTTAATAAAATCCTTCTGGATCTCAGACAAGCGTTTTTGCTTGAGGATAACGAATAAACTATACGCAAAGAAGAGGATGACGAGTAGAAGCACGAGTGAAGAAAAAGACCAGATGCCCATCTGGTTTATCAGGTGCGCCTCGCGGTTGGGGAACTGAACGCCGAAATAATAAGCGTAATTATTCCAGGCCGGAAGCTTTTTATTATTCGCTACGGGATCTCCCGTCGGCCTGAATGGGACATAGTCCCCATAAGTCATTTTTCCGCTGGAGCAATCGTAGACTCCGTACTCGAAGTCAGCAGCGATATTCCTTTTTTCAAACTCGGAGCGCAGCAAAAATTCCAGCAGGCTGGCATCCACATCCCCATTAACCTGCACGACAAAATAATTCGTCGATACCTGTTTTACGGGATTCACCGCCGGCGAGGGCGTCTTGTTGATTTCGAAGATCTGATTGGCAACGTTAAACAAAGCAGCATTTACCGTCCGTTCGAATTCAGCTTCTTTTAGATCAAATGCCCGGCGCACCCAATACCATTGAGTTATCGTAATGCCGGCAATGCATAGAACGGCAAGGATAACAATGAAGCGGATGGAAGAGCTTTTCACACTTTAAAAATACGCCAAAGATTGAAAGGGCTGAAAAAGATTAACAACTTCTTAACATTTATTACCATCTCATTAACACGCGCAAACCAGCGTATTTGTTAACCTTGGATATCAAAAACGAAACGCATAAAAACAGATTCACATGAAAAAGATACTTGTCACCCTTGCGATGGTTTGCCTTGTTTTCTCCGGATACAGCCAGGGTCTCGCGGCCTCCAAGCCGGCGACAAAGCCAGCCACCGCCGCTTTTAACTGGGCCAACACGACGTACGATTTTGGAAAAACCAGGGTCGGCGCTCCTGTTGCTTATGAGTTTCGCTTTACGAATACCGGCCTTGCTCCGCTCATCATCTCGTCTGTAAAGGCCTCGTGTGGTTGTACGGTGACAGCCTACACCAAAGATCCCGTAGAGCACGGCGCCTCGGGATTTGTGCGCGCAACCTACAATGCAGCTCAGAAAGGAGTATACTCCAAGACGGTAGCCGTTTCGGCAAACACTCCTGAGGGAATCATAAATCTGACGGTCAAGGGAGAAATCGTCGACTGAGACGGCAAGGGCTTCGCAGCGTGGGATTCTGGTCGTCGGGGCACAATTGCGCCAATTCGCGACAATAGATGTGAAGATTGCTGCTAATTGATAAATTTGCAGCTCTCAAACGTCTTACATGGTCACAAACTACAACCAGGCTGTTTCAACCCGCTATCATATTTACAACAGCCTATTCCTGAATCTCCCCTATACCGGTATTTATCGCACCGGAACATTGCTTCCATTGCTTCAACAGGAATGCGAAACCGGCTATAATAAGGGAAAAGACCCCAACACTATCATCAAAAAATTCTTCCGCGACTTCGCGCCCTCGGCGACGCGCGAAGAGTTTTTCGATTTGCTTTTTAACTTCATCCAGTATACCGAACGTCAGGTGGTCTTATTCGACTCCATCGAGGATGCGGCTTTTTCGGAGATCAACGATCTGAACGGCAAGGGAACCCTTACAGAACTTCTTCTGCGGGCAGGATCAGAAGGGGTAATGGAAGAGCTTAAGAAAAAGCTAGATGATTTCAGTGTCCGCATTGTTCTGACTGCCCACCCCACCCAGTTCTACCCTGGCAACGTGCTGGCCATTATCAATGACCTCGAGGAAGCGATCGGCAAGGGAAATCTTGAGCACATAAACCTGCTCCTGCGCCAGCTCGGAAAGACCGCCTTTATCAACAGGGAGAAGCCAACTCCATACGGAGAGGCTATGA